>JASHVY010000494.1 GCA_030044345.1 Acetobacteraceae bacterium
AGCTTCGGACGAGACCGACAGCATAGGGGCCCGCGATGGGTCCTGATCTTCGCGCTCATCGCACTTCGCCAGGGCCGGTATTTCGGCAGGAAACCATAATGATCCGGAATAAAAACAAAAATGCGGCAGTTCTCCCTCTTCGGGCTTGAGCGGAGCCGCGCGCTTGCCGAGCGTGTCGCCGCGCGGCTGCAGGTGCCGCTCGCCGCGCACGAGGAGCGCAATTTCGAGGATGGTGAGCACAAGGCGCGCCCGCTCCAGGATGTGCGCGGGCACGATGCGTTCGTCCTCCATGCGCTTCACGGCGATGAGGTGGAGAGCGGAAACGACAAGCTCTGCCGGCTTCTTTTCTTCTGCGGCGCGCTCAAGGACGCGGGTGCTGCGCGCGTCACTGCTGTTACGCCCTATCTTTGCTACGCACGCAAGGATCGCCGCACCAAGCCCCGGGACCCGATCACCACGCGCTATCTCGGCGCGATGTTCGAAGCGCTCGGGGTCGATCGCGTGATCGCTTTCGAGGTGCACAATCTCGCCGCCTTCGAGAATGCGTTCCGCTGTCCGACCTGGCACATCGAAAGCGCACCGCTGCTCGCCGCGCATATCGCACCTTTGCTCGGCGGCGCATCGGCCGCTTCCGTCTCGCCCGATGCCGGCGGCGCCAAGCGCGCCGAGGCTTTCCGCCAAGCGCTCGAAGCGATCACGGCACGCGAGGTGAGCAGCGCCTATATGGAGAAATTCCGCAGCAGCGGCGTCGTTTCGGGGTCGATCCTCGCCGGCGATGTGCGCGGTCGCACGGCCGTGATCATCGATGATCTGATCAGCACGGGCGGCACGCTCGTCCGCGCTGCCACAGCCTGCCGCGCCGCCGGCGCGACCCGTGTCATCGCAGCCGCCGCGCATGGACTCTTCGTCGGCGGTGCGCCGGAGCTTTTCGCCAGCCCGGCGATCGATGCGCTCATCGTCACCGACACGGTGCCTCCCTTCCGCCTCGGCGCCGAATCCCGCCGCCTTCTCACCTTACTCGATGCGAGCGAGCCAATCTCGGATGCGATCCGCGCCTGCCATGATGGCGGCTGAGCGCGGGCTATCGATAATTCTTAATTAAAAGGACAAGCTTCCATGCGGCTTATTCATCACGTGATCGAAGAGGTGGCAGCCGAGCCCGGCGAGGAGATCACGCCGCTTGGGGCGGCCCTCGAGGCGTTGCTTGGCGGCGAGCGCGGATCGCTGCCCGAGCTTGCGGACCGCTTCACCGCGGCGGGGCTCGGCTATGTCATGGCGTCCTGGACCGGCGATGGGCCGAACCTCCCCATCGCGCCCAAGGATCTTGGGCGCATCCTGGGGCATGAACGCGTCGAGGATCTCGCGACCCTTGCGGGCCTGAAGGCCGAGGAATTCCTGAACCGCCTCTCCCGCGCGCTTCCCGAGGCGGTGCACCGCATGACGCCCGAAGGGGGTCTGGAACCGGGCCCGGAGCCTCGCGATATCTAATAAATCAAGGGCCTCATCCCCAGTGGCCGGGAACCCAGACCCATCGGCCGTACGAGAACACCCACCGTCCCGGCACCCAACGCGCCCATCCCGGCTGGCGGGGCACGAAATGCCCGCGTACCCAGACATAGGATGCTCCGTCCCAGTACCAGTGGCCGGGCATCCAGACAAAGGCTCCCGGCGGCGCTGGCGGCCCCGGAATCACCTCGGCGCGCGGCGGCGGGACAGGGGGATAGGGAGGGGGTGGCGGTGGCGGCTGGGCATAAGCGCGTCCGGCGATGCCGATCGCCAACGCGAGGACGAATCCGGCCCGGATGAGCCCGGCCAAGGCGCGGCTGCTCAACCGCCGCGACCTCCTCGACAGCCCTCTCTCAGCAATCCCCCGGGCAATCCCCTGGGCAATCACTGGACCCAGTGGCCGGGCTGCCAGGCCCAGTTCTCGGTCTGCTGATTCTGCGCCCAGTAGCCGGGCATCCAGGTGCCGGAGTGGCCGTCGCGCGGGATCCATTGCCCGGCAATCCACTCATAGCCTTGGCCGGTCCATTCCCAATGGCCCGGTTCCCAGAGCTGTGGCACGCCGGAGACCGGCGGCAGCGGGACGGTCTCGGCCCGCGCCGGCGGCACCGGAGGATGGGGATTTCCGGTCGCGCAGCCGGCAAGCCCCAATCCACCCGCGAGCAGAACGGCAATCGGCACCAAACGACGCATCGCTCTTTCTCCCTTTTTCCGGTTCAGGCGAGATAGTCGTGCACGACCTTGCCAAGGCCGAGTGTGAGGTCGGCCACGAGATGCACGGCCGAAACGACCGAGCGCACCGGCAGGTCCGCGACCGGCGCCAGCGCGTGAGGGAAGAACTCGATCGCGGCCGGTCCGGTCCATGCCCCTTTCAGGGTCACGTCCTCCAGAGAGTACTCGACGATCTCGCAGATGCGCGGCGACCCATCGACATGGGGGATGATCTTCAGCAGCCAGTTGGGCGCGGCCAGCGAGGCGGCGACCGCCGCATGGTCCGCGACATGGTGCTTGTAGCCCATGGTCGCGGTGGCAACCCGCACCGGGCCGTAATCGAGCGTGCCGACCAGCGTGTCGATCTCCTTGTGCAGCGTCGGGGCGGCGAGCTTCTTGGGGAATCCCCAAAGCTCCCGCCCGCCGGCGATCGGCGGATGGTCGTTGAGGAACATGGCATGCGTATAGCCGCCCGCGCGGCCCCGGAAGCTCACCGGGATCACCTGGCCGGTCTCGGTATAGTCACCGAACCCGGTCGAGTCGGGCATGCGGATGAACTCGTATTTCACGAGCGGATTGGCGGGGTCGATCGCCAGCGGCTCCGGCACCACCGCACGCAGCGCCTCGGCGTCGGTGCGGTAGGTGATGATGAGAAATTCGCGGTCGATGAAACGATAGGGGCCCTTGGGAAAGGCCGGGCTGGTGAGTGGCATGGCGAAGGCGTTGCGGCGGACTTCGTCTTCGGTCACGGGCATGCTCCTCTGGCGTGCGGGAAAACTTGGCGCGCGGCACAAGGCGAGATCAAGGCACAAGGCCGGTCGCGATACCGGATGTGGGGCCGGATGCGGGAATGATCTCGGTTGCAGGAAGAAGAACGGTCGCGATGGCCTGCGCGGCGATGCCCTCGCCGCGGCCGGTGAAGCCGAGCTGCTCGGTGGTGGTGGCCTTGACCGAGATGCAGCCGGCGGCGACGCCCAGCAATTCGGCAAGCCGGGCCCGCATCGCGCCGGCATGCGGGGAAATCTTCGGTCGCTCGCAGATCAGCGTCACGTCGGCATTGGCGAGCATCCCGCCGCGGGCGGCGATGCGGCCGGCGGCATGGATGAGAAAGCGCGCGGAATCGGCGTCCTTCCAGGCCGCCTCGGAGGGCGGAAAGTGCCGGCCGATATCGCCCTCGGCCAGCGCGCCATAGATCGCATCGCAGAGGGCGTGAATCCCGACATCGGCATCGGAATGCCCGGCAAGCCCCTGGTCATGCGGAATTTCGATCCCGCACAACACGAGCCGCCTGCGCGTGGCGAAGGCATGCACGTCAAAGCCCGAGCCAGTGCGTGGCAGCAGGCGCGGGGCGAGGATCCGGGCGGCACGGACGAGATCCTCGGGCAGGGTGATCTTGATATTGTCCTCCGAGCCAGGAATCAGGGCGACAGCGAGGCCGGCGGCCTCGAAGAGGGCGGCATCGTCGGTCGCCTCGCCGTCCGAGGCCGCCCGGTGCAGCCGGAGCAGCTCGGCGAAGCGGAAAGCCTGCGGCGTCTGGGCGCGGAACAGCCCTGCACGTGACACGGTGGCGGCGATGGCGCCCGCGCCATCGCTCCGCTTCAGCGTATCGGCCACAGAAACGGCCGGGATCGCGCCTGCGGTGCGGGCAAGGGCGGCGCGCAGGGCCGGCACGGTCCCGGGCGGAATGAAGGGGCGGGCGGCATCATGGACCAGCACGAACGCGGGTTCGTGCGGGGCCAGCGCTTCGAGCCCGGCACGCACGCTCGCCTGGCGGGTGGCGCCGCCGGGCACCGGGGGAAGAT
>JASHVY010000495.1 GCA_030044345.1 Acetobacteraceae bacterium
CTGGTGGGATTGGCTTCGAGCGTGATCTCGAGATCCGGCAGCGGCGGAAAGAATCGGGTTGCCGCCGCGATGAGAGCGGAAACGGTCTCGGGCGCCATCAGGCTCGGCGTGCCGCCACCGAAGAAGAGGGAGGCAAGCGGGCGCGGGCCAAGGCGCGCCGCCTCGAATGCAAGCTCGGCGAGAAGAGCGCGGGAGAAGCGCAGCTCGGGAATTCGCTCGCGCACGTGGCTGTTGAAGTCGCAATAGGGACACTTGGCGCGGCAGAAGGGCCAGTGGATATAGAGCGCGAGCGGAGCCATCGGCGGGATGTGCGGTTTTGGCTTCGTTCGCGCAAGACATTCGCCGTGGGAGGGGCGCCGTGGGAGGGGAAGAATGAGCGGAGCGGAACGGCTGGGCTCTGTCGAGCGGGTACGGGCCGCCCTGCTGGCCGCCAGCCATGCGGACACCATCACCGCCTTCCCGGAAAGCACGCGCACGGCCGCGGAAGCCGCAGCGGCCGTCGGCTGCACGGTGGCGCAGATCGCCAAGTCGATCATCTTTCGTGCCGGCGGACGGGCAGCGCTGGTCATCACATCGGGGGTGAACCGGGTCGATCCGGCGAAGGCCGGGGCAGCGCTCGGCGTGACCTTGGCGCGCGCGGACGCCGATTTCGTCCGCGAGACGACCGGCTTCGCAATCGGCGGGGTGGCGCCCGTGGGGCATCTTTCGCCGCCTTTGATCCTGCTCGATGAAGATCTTCTGAAACTTGACCCGATCTGGGCCGCGGCGGGCTCGCCCATGCATGTCTTCCGCACCTCGGCGGCCGAGCTCCGCCGGATCAGCGGCGGCTTGGCCGCTGCGGTCAAGACGGACACGCCAATGGCAAAATCGGGTTCGAAATCATCGACCTGACGGCCGAACGCAGAGGCGCCGCATCTTGCGTGGCGCGGCTCTCGCCGCGTAGGGTCGGGCACGGCGCGGACAATTCGGAGGGGGAATTATGCGAAGGATGGGCACGCTGAGGCGAACCGGACCGATCGGCCTCGCCTTGCCGCTCCTGCTCGCCTCCTGCGCGCAAACCCCGATGGGGCCGACCGTCCAGATCATGCCCGGCCCCGGCAAGAGCTTCGACCAGTTCCAGACCGACCAGATCGTCTGCAAGCAATTTGCCCAGCAGGCCGTCTCGGGCCAGGCGCAGAATGCGAACCTGCGCGGCCTTGGCGCGGCCGCCTTGACGACTGCGCTCGGCGCCGGGCTCGGGGCGGCCATCGGTGGCGGGCACGGCGCGGCCATCGGCGCCGCGGGTGGGGCGGTCGGCGGCGGGGGGATCGGCGCCCTGACCAGCTCGAAGGCGCAGAATTCGATCCAGGCCCAGTACAACAACGCCTATGCCCAATGCATGTACGCCAAGGGCGACCAGGTGCCCGGCTTCGCGCCGGCAGCACCCCCGCCTCCGCCCGTTGCCTACCCGCCGCCCGGCGTCTCGCTCACCCAGGCCGTGCAGATTCAGCTCATCCGGCTCGGCTTGCTGCAAGGCTCGGCGGACGGTGTACTCGGCCCGCAGACGATTGGCGCGATCAGCAATTTCGAGCGCGCCAACGGCTTGCCGGTGGACGGAGCACCCTCTCCCACCCTGCTCGCGCGTCTCCAGGCCACGCAGTAGGCGCCGCACTCCGGCGGAGGAGCGGAAGGACTGGGTTCGTTTGACGTTATATCCGCCGGGCGATATCGTTTGAAAGACATATCGCACCTGCCTTCATCCCTTCGGAGAATCGCATGCGCTCCATGCTGGCAAGCCTGCTGCTGCTCGCGGCCTCGTTCACGTCCGCTGCGGCCCAGGGAACCATTCGCGTTGCCTATGCGGGCTCGATGGGTGTGGTGATGGACCGCTTCCTCGGCCCGGAATTCGCCAAGGCAAACAACGCCACCTATCAGGGCATCGGGCAGCCGGCCTATGCGCTCGCGCGGCTGATGATCGGCAAACAGTTGCAGTCGGATGTCTTCATCACCATCACGCCGGGGCCGGCGCAACTGCTCGAAAAAGCGGGGCTGGTGAGCCAGGCGGTCCCGGTCGCCAGCACGTCGATGGTGATCGCCTATAGCTCCAAGAGCAAATACGCTGCCGCCTTCGAGAGTTCCACGCCCTGGTGGAAGGTGCTTCAGACTTCGGGCCTGCGCTTCGGCCGGACCGACCCGGAAACGGATCCGCAGGGGCAGAACATCATCTTCACCTTCCTCCTCGCCGAGCGGTACTATCATCAGCCGGGGCTCGCGCAGAAAATCCTCGGCCCCTACGAGAACCCGGCGCAGATCTTCACCGAGCCATCGCTTCTGAGCCGGCTCGAGGCCGGGCAGATCGATGCAAGCTCCGGCTATGAAAGCGCGGTCAAATCCGACCATCTCTCTTTTGTCCAGCTTCCCGACGAGATCAATCTCAGCAATCCGGCGATGGTCCCGGACTGGTACAGCAAGGTGCACTTCTCCATTACGAAAGGCGGCAAGACGCGGGTGCTGAGCACGCAACCGCTCGTCTTCTATGCGTGCGTGCTGAAGAATGCGGCGAACCCGGCGCTCGCGCAGAAGTTCGTTACTTTCCTGCAAAGCCCGGCCGGCCAGAAGGCATTCCGGGATAACGGCTACGGCGTGCCGAAGGGCGGCCCGGTCTGAGCATACGAGAGGGCGCGCTTCTTCTTCCGCCGCCGCCGGCAGGCCGGGGCCTGCCGGTTGCACCGGTTCTCGGGTTCGCTTCGCTCCTTTTCCTGACGGCGCCGTTCATCGCGCTGGCCTTCGTGACGGACTGGCGCGGGTTCCAGTTCGCGCCGGGCGATCTCGGTTCCGCCTTCGTCTCGGTGGTTTACAGCCTCATCGCCCTGCCGATCATCGCCGTGCTCGGCACGCCGCTCGCGTGGTGGCTCGCGCGACGGGATTTTCACGGCAAGCCCGTGCTCGACGCCCTGCTCCTGCTGCCCCTTCTCACGCCGCCGCTCGCCTTCGGGATTCTGCTCGCCTCGCTCTACGGGCCCTATGGCGGCGCCGGCCTCTTGCTGGGCCGGCTCGGGCTCGTGCTGACCAACACGGCCCCGGCTTTCGTTCTGGCGC
Source organism: Acetobacteraceae bacterium (assembly GCA_030044345.1). Classification (GTDB taxonomy): domain Bacteria; phylum Pseudomonadota; class Alphaproteobacteria; order Acetobacterales; family Acetobacteraceae; genus JAKAWQ01. Next base: position 3,079 of record JASHVY010000495.1, read on the forward strand.
AGGTCTATGGCGCGATGCCCTATTACGTGGTCACCGCCCGCGCCGCGTTCGAAGGCGTGCCGCGGGAGCTCGAGGAGATTGCGCTCACCCTCGGCAAGGAGCGCTGGCAGGTATTCCTGGAGGTGAGCCTCAAGCTCGCGCGGCTCGGCCTCGCGGCGGGGCTGGCGCTCGCCTGGGTCCGGGCGCTCGGGGAATTCGGCATCGTCCTGATCATCGCCTATTTCCCGCACGGGATGCCGGTGCAGCTCTGGGTCAACCTGCAGGATAGCGGGCTCGATTCGGTCTATCCGCTGCTCTGGCTCTTTTTCCTGCTGGCAATGCCGCTGCCGCTCTGGCTCGGGATGGTTTCGCGCCGGCGTGGCATATTCTGATTGAATGGAGATCGATTACCGGCTTGCTCAGCCGCTTCGCATC
>JASHVY010000496.1 GCA_030044345.1 Acetobacteraceae bacterium
CGACCGACGAGCACCTCCCTGGTCTTCTCGGCGATCCGGCGCGCCGTTCGCTGGGTGAGCTTGGTCTCGGCATCCGCCACGACCTCGCCGCTTTCCGCATCGATCAACGGCTCGAGCAGCTTCACGCCGCGGAACGCCTCAGGATCGAAAGGACGTGCCCACCCTTTCGGGAGGCGCGTGAACACCACCTGGCCATAGAATTCGTTGAGGATCTCCTCGGCATCCATGCCGTGGATCTCGGCGGGATCGAGCGTCTCGCCCTTGCTGGCGCGCTGCTCGCGGAGCTTCCCGGTCTCCGTGCTGTCAAGGGCATAGAGCAGCGTCGTCACCGGCAGCTTGCGCTTGCGGTCGATCCGCACATAGAGGAGGTCCTTGGCGTCGAACTCGAAATCGAGCCAGGAGCCGCGATAGGGGATCACCCGCGCCGCGAACAGGTACTTGCCGGACGCGTGGGTCTTGCCCTTGTCGTGATCGAAGAAGACGCCCGGGCTGCGATGCATCTGGCTGACGATGACGCGCTCGGTGCCGTTGATGATGAAGGTGCCGTTGTCCGTCATCAGCGGCATGTCGCCCATGTAAACGGGCTGCTCCTTGATGTCGCGGATCGAGCGCGCGCCGGTATCCTCATCGACGTCCCAGACGATCAGGCGGAGGATCACCTTGAGCGGCGCGGCATAGGTCATGCCCCGCTGGATGCACTCCTCGACATCGTATTTCGGCTCCTCAAGCTCGTAATAGACGAACTCGAGCCGCCCCCGGCCAGCAAAATCGTCGATCGGGAAGACGGACTTGAACACCTCCTGCAAGCCGGCATGCAGGCGGGAATCCGGCGCCACGTGCATTTGCAGGAACGCCTCATAGGAGGCCCGCTGCACATCGATCAGGTTCGGCATCGGCGCGACCTCGGGGATGCGCCCGAAGCCGCGGCGGATACGCTTCTTGCCTGTGAACGATTGAAGGACCGCGCTCATACCCTGCCCTGCTGCCCTGAAAGGCCCATGGAAAAATCCATGCGCCCGATAACCGAGTCGCGCCACGGCGCGATGCCACACGCAAACGGCCAACGGGGCGGGAATCTCACCGATTCCCGCCCGGCGATTCCGAAGCGCCGCTCGGGCGCCCCGGCAGTCCGGATCGGAGAGCTACTTGATCTCGACAGCGGCGCCCTGCTCTTCCAGCACCTTCCTGATCTTCTCCGCCTCTTCCTTGTTCACCCCTTCTTTCACCGTCTTCGGGGCGCCTTCGACCAGATCCTTCGCCTCCTTGAGGCCAAGCCCCGTGATCGTGCGGATCTCCTTGATCACGTTGATCTTCTTATCCCCGATCTTGCTCAGGATGACGGTGAACTCGGTCTGTTCCTCCGCCGCCGGGGCGGCGGCCGCGGGAGCGGCCCCCGGCGCGGCCGCAACCGCGACCGGAGCGGCGGCCGAGACACCCCACTTCTCTTCCAACAGCTTCGTGAGCTCCGCAGCCTCCAATACTGTGAGGCCGGAGAGCTCGTCAGCCAGCTTCGCCAAGTCTGCCATGTTTGCGTGTCCCGTTAAATTAAGCGTTGACTGCTAGGTTGCAAGGGCTTCTTCGCTCCGCGCATAGGCGCCAAAGACGCGGGCCAGGCCGCCGGCCGGCGCGGAGAGCACGGAAGCGAGGCGCTGGGCCGGCATCCGGATCAGGCCGGCAAGCTGGGCGCGAAGCACATCGAGCGAAGGGAGCTCGGCCAGGGCCTCCACAGCCTTGGCATCGAGCGACCGGGGGCCGAGCGCGCCGCCGATCACGACGAAACGCTCGTTGGTCTTGGCGAAACCGACCGCCGCCTTGGCCACGGCCACCGGATCGGGGGACCAGGCGAGGGCCGTGGGCCCCCTGAGAAGAGGCTCGATGGAAGTGAAGCGCGTGCCGGCGAGGGCACGGCGGGCCAGCCTATTCTTCGTCACGCGGTACGTGGCGCCGGCGGAACGCATGCGGCGGCGAAGATCGGAGGCTTCGGCAACGGTCAGGCCGTTGTTGCGGGTGACGACCACCATTTCGGTGGCCACGAAGACCGCCGCAAGCGATTCGACGAAGGCTTGCTTCTCAACCCGATTCATCGACGGACTCCGAAGTGGGCAGTTTGGGCACCCAAACGGGGTGTCCAGGGGTCAATTTGTTTCATGACGAGAGACTCGGCAGATCAAGATGCACGCCCGGTCCCATGGTGGAAGACAAAGCCGCCTTCCTGAGATAAGTGCCTTTCGCCCCGGTCGGCTTAGCCCTTTGAATTGCCTCAACAAAGGCGCGGACATTCTCGGCGAGCCGTTCCTCGGGGAAACTCGCCTTGCCGACGCCGGCGTGCACGATTCCGGCCTTTTCGGCACGGAATTCGACCTGCCCGCCCTTCGCGGCCGTCACCGCGGCCCGGATATCCATGGTCACGGTGCCGAGACGGGGATTGGGCATCAGGCCGCGTGGGCCGAGGATCTTGCCGAGCCGTCCGACCAGGGCCATCAGGTCCGGGGTGGCGATGCAGCGATCGAAATTGATCTCACCCGCCTGGATCTTCTCGGCGAGATCCTCGGCGCCGACGACATCGGCGCCGGCGGCGAGCGCCTCCTCGGCCTTGGGGCCGCGCGCGAAGACCGCGACGCGGACGGTGCGGCCGGTGCCGTGGGGCAGGCTCACCATGCCGCGGACCATCTGGTCGGCATGGCGGGGATCGATGCCGAGATTCATGGCGAGCTCGACCGTCTCGTCGAACTTCGCCTTGGCGTTCGCCTTGACGAGGCGGATCGCCTCATCGAGCGGATAGAGGCGGCCGGCCTCGAGGCTGGCCTCTGCGGCGCGGAGCCGCTTGCCGTGATGCGGCATCTCAGCCCTCCACCACCGTGAGGCCCATCGAGCGGGCGGAGCCGGCGAGCATGCGGACGGCTGCCTCGATATCGGTCGTGTTCATGTCCTGGATCTTCTGGGCGGCGATCTCGCGGAGCTGGCTCACCGTCACCTTGCCGATGGGGGCGGCCTTGCCGGCCGCGGCCGTGCCCTTCTCGATCTTCGCCGCCTTGAAGAGGAAATAGGAGTTGGGCGGGGTTTTCGTGATAAAGGTGAAGGTGCGGTCGGCGTACGCCGTGATGACCACGGGCACCGGCATGCCGGGCTCCATGGTCTGGGTCGCGGCGTTGAATTCCTTGCAGAAAGCCATGATGTTGAGGCCGCGCTGGCCGAGCGCGGGGCCCACGGGCGGCGAGGGATTGGCCTTGCCGGCCGGAATCTGCAGCTTGATGTAGCCCGCGATCTTCTTTGCCATCCCTGGTTCCTTTCACGCCACGCGAGACCGGCCCGCGAGAAGCGCATGCCAAGGACCGCGGTGCATGCGACCGGATTGCCCCACCGATTTGCCCGGGGCCATCCGATCTCCCGCGTTCCGATAAGGGGCGGGGCCTTAGCCGATGCGGGGCGGAGAGTCCAGTCCTTTTCCGCTGAATCAGTCCGAGATGCCCAGAAGGCGAGATGTCCGGAAGGCGGGATGCCCAGCCTGTGGGCGGAGGAGGCAGGTCTGCCCAGTGGCGCGGCAGTGGCGACCGACCTGGCCGGCGGGGTGGGACGGTCGGGCAAGAGAAGCCGATCATGAAAAGAAAAATTGCGAGACAGAAAATAGAAAACCGATTCGGAACCGACCCAATGGTATTCCGCTTGCATAACAGTCATAGTCCCGAGCCGGCGGCCTGCTGAGAGGGGCCCCGCATTTCGGACAAGAGACATTTCGGGCAAGAGAAAAAGGGAGATCGCGATGCGGCAGAGACGATGGGGAGTGCCCCAAGGGGGAAAGTCCCAAGCTTCGGCGCGGGGCATGGGGCGGCGGAAGCTGCTCAGAGGGGCGGGCGCGGTGGGGATCGGACTGTTCGCCGCGCCGCAGATCCTCACGCGGGCCTGGGGGGCGTCGCTGCGCACCGTCCGCTTCTCGGAGGCAGTGCACAATCTCGGCTATATCGACCTTTATGTCGCGCGGGACAAAGGCTTCTTCGCCGAGCAGGGGATCGACCTCAATCTCACGGCCGCGGGCGGGGACAGCCAGGCCTTTGCCTCCGTGCTCGGGGGCTCGGCGGAGTTCGGCTGCGGCGATTCGACGCTCTGCGAGATCTCGCTCGAGAAGGGCGGGCCGGGCGTGGTGCTCGGCGAGCTGGTTTCGCGGGCCCAGTATTTCGGCGTTTCGAAGAAGCTCACGAAGACGATCACCGACCCCAAGGACTTCAAGGGGTTGACCTTCGTCACCTCGCCGCCGCCCAACACCAACTACAATGTGCTGGTGCTGGCGCTGAAGAAAGCCGGGCTCGATCCGAACAAGGACGTGAAGATCCTGAATGTGAGTCCGGGAACGGAGATCGGGCCGGTGCTGGCGGGCGAGGCGGATATCGCGGTCGCCTACGAGCCGAATGTCGATACCGCGGTGGTGGGCCAGGGCGCGCATGTCGTGTTCTCCTGGGCGAGCTTCATGGGCCCGTTCCACAATACCGGGATGTACGCGCTGCCGAGCTTCGTCTCGGCAAACGCCGATCTGGTTCAGGGGATGGCGAACGCGCTGCAGAAAGGCGCGCTCTATGCCTATAAATATCCGGACGAGGCCAAGGCGGTGGCGCGCAAGGAGTTCCCCGACCTCGACCCGAACATCGTCAATGCGGCGATCCAGCGCCAGCTCGACAACAATATTCCGGCGACGACCTTCGTCGTGAGCGAAACCGGCTGGCAGGCGCTGATGACGGTGGGCGCCGGGCTCGGCAATTGCCAGTGCAACCTCTCCTTCAGCAAGGTGGTGGACAATTCCTTCGCCTCCAAGGCGGCCGCGACGGTCAAGTTGTAGCGCCGCAAGCTGTGGGGCGTGACGATCCGAACTCGTCACGCCCTGGAGCGACAGGTCGGAGACAGGTCGAGCATGGCCGATGGGTCCGCGCGGACGGTGAAGATCGAGGTCCGCAATGTTTCGATGGTGTACGGGGACGATTCCGGGCAGGCGAATCTCGTGCTCGACGATGTGAGCCTCGAGGTGCGCGACGGGGAGTTCGTGACGGTGGTCGGGCCGAGCGGCTGCGGGAAGAGCACACTGCTCAACCTGCTCTCCGGCCTCATCGCGCCGACGACGGGAAGCCTTGCGCTGGACGGCAGGAAAGTGGCGGGAGCCTCGAAGAATTATGGCTATATGCTTCAGCGCGACCTGCTGCTCGACTGGCGGACGATCCTCGACAATGTGACACTCGGGCTGGAGGTGCGGGGGACGGCGCGGCGCGAAGCGCGGGAACTCGCCCGGACCTATCTCAGGTTCTACGGACTCGGGGGTTTCGAGGAGCGCTATCCTTCCGAGCTTTCGGGCGGCATGCGCCAGCGTGCGGCGCTGGCGCGGACGATGATCCTCAACCCTTCCATCCTGCTGCTCGACGAGCCGTTCGTTGCGCTCGATTTCCAGACCAAGCTGATCCTGGAGAGCGAGCTTGCGAAATCGGTCGCGGCGGGGCGCCGCGCCGTGCTCTTCATCACCCATGATGTCGAGGAGGCGGTCTCGCTTTCGGATCGGGTGCTGGTGATGAGCCGGCGGCCGGGGCGGATCAAGGCCGTGCACGAGATCAGGCTGGATTGCGACCGGACCGACCCGGTGAGCGCGCGCGAGGCGCCCGGTTTCGGCGAATCTGTGGCGCGGATCTGGAAGCAGCTCGAGATCCAGACGAGCGCGCTCGACATGGAAAGCCTGCGGGCGGCGGACAAGACGGCGGGGGATGCGGCGGCTGCCGGCGGCGGGGCGGCGGGAGGTGCTGCATGACGGGTCGGAGCGAGATCGCCGAAGCCGAACGGGCGGGCCCGGGCGGCAGCGTGACCGGCGCAAGAGGCGATCCCGACCCGGCACGGACGGAGGCCGCGCTCGCGGCAGGCGCGGCGCAGGGACGGAAGCGGCGGGCGGCAGAGCGGCGGCGGACGGCGTTCGTGGTGCTGACGCAGTTCGTGCTCGTGGCCGGGCTGCTCGTGCTTTGGGAATATGGCGTGCGGGCCCACTATATCAGCGGCTTCCTGTTCGGCTCGCCCTCCGCCGTGTGGCATTTCCTGGTGAAGGGGATCGAAGACGGCTCGACCTTCCGCGACATGTACATCACCAGCGAGGAGACGGCGCTCGGCTTCCTCCTCGGCAATGCGATCGGCGCGGCGATCGGGCTTGCGCTTTGGTACTCGCCGTTCTTCGAGCGGGTGCTGACGCCTTTCATTCTGGCGCTGGGCTCGATCCCGATCATTGCGCTGGCGCCGCTCGTGATCGTGTGGGCGGGGACGGGGCTTGCCTCGAAAGTGCTGATGTCCACGCTTTCGGTTGTCGTCGTCGCGCTGCTTGCGGCGTTCGACGGCACGCGGAGCACCGACCCTCTGGAGATGAACCTGCTCTACTCGATGGGAGCGACGAAGTGGCAGGTGTTCCGGCTGGTGGTGGTGCCTTCCTCGCTCACGCACATCTTCTCGGGGCTCAAGCTCGCGGTGGGGTTCGCGCTGATCGGCGCGATCATCGGCGAGTTCATCTCCTCGAGCGTGGGGCTTGGGCACGCGATCTTCATCGCCGGCAATCTCTACAATATTCCGAAGGTGTTTTCCTCGCTGCTGGCGACGATCGTGATCGCGCTCGCCTTCGTGCAGATCGTCGGGCGGATCGAGCGGGTGCTGATGCCGTGGCGGAGGGTTGCGCGGTAGAGCGTGATGACCGAAGGTGGAGTAACCGTAGGTCTGAATCACGCGAGAAAACAAATGGCGAGAGCGGGATGCGTGAGCACGAGCGAACGCATCCCGTTCTCGAGCGTGATGACCGAAGGTGGAATCATCGGAGGTCTGAATCACGCGAGAAAACAAATGGCGAGAGCGGGATGCGTGAGCGCAAGCGAACGCATC
>JASHVY010000497.1 GCA_030044345.1 Acetobacteraceae bacterium
CCTGTTCGTCGCGGAGGATCTCAGGGATCTCGTCGTTCATGCCGAGATCTGCGAGGATCTCTGGGTGCCGGTTCCGCCGAGCGCGGGGGCGGCGCTCGCGGGGGCGACGGTGCTCGCCAATCTTTCCGCGAGCAACATCACGATCGCCAAGGCCGAGACGCGGCGGATGCTTTGCCAATCGCAGTCCGCGCGCTGTCTCGCGGCCTATCTCTACGCCGCGGCCGGCATCGGCGAATCGACGACCGATCTCGCCTGGGACGGCCAGACCGGGATTTTCGAGAACGGCGTTCTGCTCGCGGAGAGCGAGCGGTTCCCGGCGGCCCGGCAGATGGCCGTGGCCGATATCGATCTCGAGCTGCTCATCCAGGAGCGGATGCGCATGGGCTCGTTCGAGGACAATGCGCGCGCGAGTGAGCGGCCGGGCGAGCCCTGGCGGCGCGTTTCCTTCCGGCTCGCGCCGCCGGAGGGCGATTTCGGGCTGGCGCGGATGGTGGCGCGGTATCCGTTCGTGCCGGCGAGCGGGCCGCGGCTCGAGCAGGATTGCTACGAGGCCTACAATATCCAGGTCCAGGGGCTGAAGCAGCGGCTCGCCGCGAGCGGTACGCGCCGGGCGGTCATCGGCATTTCGGGCGGGCTCGATTCCACCCAGGCGCTGATCGTGACGGCGAAGTGCTTCGATCTGCTCGGCCGGCCGCGGAGCGACATCATCGCCGTCACGCTTCCGGGCTTCGGCACCAGCGAGGCGACCAAGGCGAACGCGATGGCGCTGATGCGCGCCTTCGGGGTGACGATGCGGGAGATCGATATCCGCCCGGCGGCGGAACGCATGCTCGCCGATATCGGCCACCCCTTCGCGCGCGGCGAGCCGGTTTACGACGTGGCGTTCGAGAATGTGCAGGCGGGCCTGCGCACCGACTATCTCTTCCGCATCGCCAATCATGAAGAAGGGCTCGTGGTCGGGACCGGCGATCTCTCGGAGCTGGCGCTCGGCTGGTGCACCTATGGCGTGGGCGACCAGATGGCCCACTATAACGTCAATTCCGGGGTGCCGAAGACGCTGATCCAGCACCTGATCCGCTGGGTCGTGAGCTCCCGGCAATTCGAGCCGGCCGTGCTGAAGACGCTGGGCGCCGTGCTGGAAACCGTGATCTCGCCCGAGCTGGTGCCGCCCGGGGCGACGGCCGAGCTGCAAAGCACGGAGGCGATCGTCGGGCCCTACGCGCTCCAGGATTTCTCGCTCTACTACGTGCTGCGCTACGGGTTCCGCCCGTCCAAGATCGCCTTTCTCGCCTGGCATGCCTGGGCTGACGTGAGCGCGGGCGAATGGCCGGAGGGAATCGCCGAAAGCGCCCGCCACGCCTATGGGCTCCCCGAGATCCGCGCCTGGCTTCGCGTGTTCCTGCAACGTTTCTTCGGCTTCAGCCAGTTCAAGCGTTCGGCGATGCCGAACGGGCCCAAGGTGAGCGCCGGCGGAGCGCTCTCCCCGCGCGGGGACTGGCGGGCGCCTTCGGACGGCAATGCCCGGGTCTGGCTCGAGGAGCTGGAGCGGGAAGTGCCGGAAGGGTAGCGCGCGGTTGCGTTGACCGGCCTCGGGGCCGGGGATAAGGAGGGCCGGGCCTGGCACGCGTCTCGGCCCTTCGTTCCTGGGTAAGGAGTTGCCGATGCAGGACGTTCGCGAGGCGCTGATGGCCGGCCGCGCGAGCGATGGGCGGCCGGTGCGACGGCCACTTTCGCCGCACCTGCAGGTCTATCGGCCGCAGATCACCTCCACGCTTTCGATCCTCCATCGCATCACCGGGGTCGGACTCGGGATCGGGACCCTGCTGCTCGTCTGGTGGCTGGTGGCGCTGGCGGCGGGGGCATCCGCTTTTGCCGCCGCGCAGTGGTTCGTCGCCTCCTGGGTCGGGCGGATCCTTCTCTTCGGCTGGACGGTGGCGCTGCTCTTTCACTTCTGCAACGGCATCCGCCATCTCTTCTGGGATGCCGGCTATGGCTTCGCGAAGCCGACCTATCATCGGTCCGGCTGGATCGTGGTGGGCGTCAGCCTGGTGGCGAGCCTGGTGATCTGGGCCGTCGGCCTGGTGGTCTGGTAGAGGCGGGCGATGGCGATGAAGGAAGTTATGGGACCCGGGGTGGTCATGCGCTCGGAGCTTGGCCGCGTGCGCGGCCTCGGCACCGCGCGCTCCGGGGTCGGCGAATGGTGGGCGCAACGCCTGACGGCCACCGCCCTGGTGCCGCTCGCGATCTGGTTCGTCCTTTCGCTCCTTGCCCATCTCGGCGCGGATTGGGCGGCGATGGCGCACTGGGCGGGGCGGCCCTGGAACAGCGTTCTTCTTCTCGCACTCCTGATCGCCCTCTTTCGCCACCTCGCGCTGGGTTTGCAGGTGGTGATCGAGGACTATGTTCATGGGGAAGGTGCCAAGCTGGTCGGCGTCTCGATCATGAAGGCCGTGCTGGCATTGCTTTGGCTGGCCGCGGTGGTCGCGGTGCTCAAGCTCGCCTTCGCGGGCTAGATAGGCGCCGGGCAAGGGATGGACGAAGGATGAACGCGATCACGCTGCCTTCCATGCGGGCCTATGAGATCGTCGATCACACCTACGATGTCGTGGTGGTGGGGGCCGGTGGCGCCGGGCTTCGGGCAACGCTCGGCATGGGTCACGCCGGGCTCAAGACCGCCTGTCTTTCCAAGGTGTTCCCGACGCGCAGCCACACCGTGGCGGCGCAGGGCGGCATTGGCGCCGCGCTCGGCAATATGGGCGAGGATGACTGGCGCTGGCACATGTACGACACCGTGAAGGGGTCGGACTGGCTCGGCGATCAGGACGCGATCGAATATATGTGCCGCGAGGCGATTCCGGCGGTCCACGAGCTCGAGCATTTCGGCGTGCCGTTCAGCCGCACGGAGGATGGGCGCATCTATCAGCGGCCCTTCGGCGGGCACATGACGCATTTCGGCAAATTCCCCGCGATGCGCGCCGCGGCGGCGGCCGATCGCACCGGGCATGCGATCCTGCACACGCTCTATCAGCAATGCCTCAAGCACGCGGTGGAGTTCTTCGTCGAGTATTACGCGCTCGACCTGATCATGGACGAGGAAGGGGTCTGCCGCGGGGTGATGGCCTGGTGCCTCGAGGACGGCTCGATCCACCGCTTCCGCGCCGGGCTCGTCGTGCTCGCGACCGGCGGCTATGGGCGGACCTATCTTTCCTGCACCTCGGCCCATACCTGCACCGGGGACGGCAACGCGATGGCGCTGCGCGCCGGACTGCCGACGCAGGATATGGAGTTCGTGCAATTCCACCCGACGGGCATCTTCCCCGCCGGCTGCCTCATCACCGAAGGGGCGCGCGGGGAAGGCGGGTACCTGACGAACAGCGAGGGTGAGCGCTTCATGGAGCGCTATGCCCCGACCGCGAAGGATCTTGCCAGCCGCGATGTCGTCTCCCGCTCGATGACGATCGAGATCGCCGAGGGGCGCGGCTGCGGGCCGAACAAGGAATATATCCTGCTCCATCTCGAGCATCTCGGCGCCGCGATCCTGCATGAGCGGCTGCCGGGAATTTCCGAGACCGCGCGCATCTTCGCCGGCGTCGACGTGACGAAGGAGCCGATCCCGGTGCTGCCGACCGTGCACTACAACATGGGCGGCGTTCCCACCAACCATCACGGCGAGGTGCTGCGGCCGACACCGGAGAATCCGGACGCGACGGTGCCCGGGCTGATGGCGGTCGGCGAGTGCGCCTGCGTATCGGTGCATGGGGCGAACCGGCTCGGGACCAATTCCCTGCTCGATCTCGTCGTTTTCGGCCGGGCCGCGGGGCTGCGGGCGGCCGAGAGGCTGCGCCCCGGGACCAGCCAACCATCGCTTGCGCCGACGGCCGGGGAGCGGGCGCTCGATCATTTCGACCGCACGCGCCATGCCGCGGGCGGAACAAGGGTGGCCGAGCTCAGGCTTTCGATGCAGCGGACGATGCAGACCCATGCGGCGGTGTTCCGCAACAGCAGAAGCCTGAGCGAGGGGGTCGCCAAGATGCACGGGCTCTGGGATGGTCTGGCGGACATGGCCCTGGAAGACCGCAGCCTGATCTGGAATTCCGACCTGATGGAAGCGCTCGAGCTCGACAATCTGATGCACAATGCCTTGACGACGATGGTGAGCGCGGAAGCACGGCATGAGAGCCGGGGCGCGCATGCGCATGACGACTATCCCGAGCGGGACGATCAGCACTGGATGAAGCACACGCTTTCCTGGTGCGATGCGAAAGGTGACGTCCATCTTGCCTACCGGCCGGTGAAGATGCACACGCTTACCAACGAGGTCTCGGTGATTCCGCCGCAGAAACGAGTCTATTGAGCTCGGGCAGCATGATGGTGATTTCCGTGCCCTCGCTGATCGGCATGCTGATCATCGGCGCGCTCGCCGGCTGGCTCGCCGGGCTGATCGTGCGCGGGCGCGGCTTCGGCCTGATCGGGAATATCGCGGTCGGCATCGTCGGCGCCCTTGTGGGCGGCATCGTGCTTCATGCGCTCGGCGTGTTTCTGGTTGGCGGGTTCCTTGCAAGCCTCATCCGGGCGGCCTTCGGCGCGGTGATCCTGCTGGTGATCGTCGGCCTGGTGCAGCGAGCGGCGTGAGCGGAAAAGTCTGACCGGAAAAGAGCGCGATGGCGAATTTCTCACTGCCTGCCAACAGCCGCATCGCCGCCGGGCGCAAGCACAAGGCCCCGGCCGGTGCCAAGCGGGTGAAGCCGTTCCACATCTATCGCTGGAGCCCCGACGAAGGCCAGAATCCGCGTTACGACAGCTACGAGATCGATCTCGATGCCTGCGGGCCGATGGTTCTCGATGCGCTGATCAAGATCAAGAACGAGATCGATTCGACGCTCACCTTCCGCCGTTCCTGCCGTGAGGGAATCTGCGGCTCCTGCGCGATGAATATCGACGGGACCAACACGCTCGCCTGCCTCAAGCCGATTGCCGAGGTGAAGGAGGCCGCGCGCATCACGCCGCTGCCGCATCTGCCGGTGGTGAAGGATCTGGTGCCGGATCTCGCACAGGTCTATGCGCAGTATCGCAGCATCGAGCCATGGCTGAAGGCTGACAGCCCCGCCCCGCCGGACGGCGAACGGCGCCAGAGCAAGGAGGAGCGGGCCGCGCTCGACGGGATGTGGGAATGCATCCTC
>JASHVY010000498.1 GCA_030044345.1 Acetobacteraceae bacterium
GCGCGTTCTCGCGATGATGGAGGATTATCTCCAGACCGAGTTCATGGACCTCAAAGTCTGGCTCACTACGATCACCGAGCAGTTCGCGGTGATTGCGGTGCAGGGGCCGAAATCACGCGCGGTCCTCGCTCCACTGGTCGAAGGGGCGGATATCTCGGCGGCGGCGATGCCGCATATGAGCGTCCTCGAAGCCCGCGTCGCCGGTGTGAAGGCGCGGCTCTTCCGCGTGAGCTTCACCGGCGAGCTCGGGTTCGAGGTGAATGTGCCGGCCGATCATGGGCGCGCGGTGTGGGAAGCCATCCACGAATCCGGCCGCCGGCATGGCATCACCCCTTACGGCACCGAAACCATGCATGTTCTGCGCGCCGAGAAGGGCTACATCGTCGTCGGCCAGGAAACTGACGGCACGGCAACGCCCGACGATGTCGGCCTCACCTGGGCGATCGGCAAGGCAAAGCCGGATTTCGTCGGCAAGCGCGCGCTCGAACGGGCCGCGTTCGCCGCGCAGACGGACCGCAAGCAACTGGTGGGAATTCTCACCAGCGATCCCCGCTTCGTTCTGGAGGAAGGCTCGCATCTTGTCGCCGACCCGGCCCAGCCGATCCCGATGACGATTCTCGGCCATGTCACCTCCTCCTATTGGAGCGAGACGCTCGGCCGCTCGATCGCGCTCGCCATGGTGCGCAATGGCCGCAGCCGGATCGGCGAGACTCTGCATGTGAAACTGCCTGACCGCAGCATGGAAGTCACGCTCACCAACCCCATCTTCTATGATCCTGAAGGAGCGCGGCTCGATGGCTGATCTCACGCTCATCCGCGAGAGGAAGCCGCGGCTTTCGCCGCTCGCCGAACGCGCGGGAGATCCGCGCGCCCGCCCGGTCGGGCCGATGGCACGATTCTCGCTCCGCCTGCGCGAAACCGCGCTCCCCTCCGCCGCAGCGGCGCTCGGCCTCGATCTCGCGCAACCGATCAACCGCGCCTTCTCCAAGGAAGGGCGCAGCGCGCTCCGTCTCGGGCCGGATGAATGGCTGGTCCTCTCCCCCGAAGAGAATGCGGAGGCGATTGCCGCCGCGCTGGATCGCGCCGTTTCCGCGGACGATATCTCTCTCGTCGATATCGGCCATCGCCAGACCGGCATCCTGCTTGCGGGCGAAGACGCGGCTTCCATGCTGAACGCCGCCTGCCCGCTCGATCTCGATCTTGCCGCCTTCCCGGTGGGCATGGCGAGCCGCACGATCTTCGCCAAGGCGGAAATCATCCTCTGGCGTTTCGCCACAACGCAATTCCATATCGAGGTCTGGCGGTCCTACGCACCCTATGTCTGGGATCTGCTCCGGGAAATCGGCCGCGAATATCCGATCTGACCGATGATCAGCGTCTTCGACCTGTTCAAGATCGGCATCGGCCCCTCCTCATCGCACACGGTCGGGCCGATGCAGGCGGCGCATCACTTCGTCGCGCGGCTAATCGAGGAAGGCCGGATCTCCCGTGTCGCATCGCTGAAAGTGACCTTGTTCGGCTCGCTCGCATGGACCGGCAAAGGCCACGGCACCGACAAGGCGGTGATCCTCGGCCTCGCCGGCGAAGTGCCGGAAACGGTCGATCCCGATGCGGCGCAGCGCCTTGTTGCCGCTGTCGAAACCGAAGGCAGAATGCTGCTCGCCGGCCGCCAGCCGATCTGCTTCGATCCCGCCGCCGATATTCTGTTCGATCGCAAAGCCCCCACCCCGCGCCATCCCAATACGCTCTCCTTCACCGCGCTGGATGAAGATGCCGCCGTCATCGCCGCCGAACGCTGGTGCTCGGTCGGCGGCGGATTCGTGGTGCGCGAGGATGCGCCGGCCGATCTCGGCGCCATCACCGCCCCGGTCCCCTATCTTTTCGCCAATGCCGTCGAACTGCTGTGCATCGGCCGTGATGCCGGCCTCTCCATCGCCGCGATCGTGCGCAAGAACGAGTTTTCCCTTCGCGACGAAGCGCTGGTTCTGGATCATGTCGATCGGGTGATCGCCACGATGATGCAGGCGATCGAGCGCGGCATGCGCACCGAAGGCGCATTGCCCGGCAGCCTGCGGGTGAGGCGCCGCGCCCATGCGCTTCGCGCGCGCCTGGAATCGGACACCGGCCGCAACGACCTCGCACCTCATGAGAAAATGGACTGGGTCAGCCTCTACGCCATTGCGGTGAACGAGGAGAATGCCGCAGGCGGGCGGATCGTCACCGCCCCCACCAACGGCGCCGCCGGCGTCATCCCGGCGGTGCTGCGCTATTATCGCGAATCCTGCCCGGGGGCGACGCAGGAAGGCATGCGCGATTTCCTGTTCACCGCCACTGCGATCGGTGGTCTCTTCAAGACGAACGCTTCGATCTCGGGCGCGGAGGTCGGCTGCCAGGGAGAGGTCGGCGTCGCCGCCTCGATGGCGGCAGCAGGGCTTGCGGCGGCCCTCGGCTGCACCAATGCGCAGATCGAGAATGCCGCCGAAATCGCGATGGAGCATCATCTCGGCATGACCTGCGACCCGGTCGCGGGTCTCGTGCAGATCCCCTGCATCGAGCGCAACGCCTTCGGTGCGATCAAGGCGATCAGCGCCGCCTCGCTCGCCGCGCGCGGCGACGGCTCGCATCTCGTCTCGCTCGATCAGGTGATCGCGACGATGCGCCAGACCGGGGCGGACATGAACAGCAAATACAAGGAAACGTCGCTCGGCGGGCTTGCGGCGAATTTCATCGCCTGCTGATTCGTCACGTCGAGACGGGACGGAAGCCCGCGACGGAATCCAGGATCGCCGCCGCCGCTTCGTCAGGTTCGGGATGGACCATCAGCCGCCCGCCGACAGACCGCGTCTCGGTCGCGGCCCGCATTCGCTCCTCCGCAGAACCGCCCGCGCTCCCCTCACCGATCAGCCGCGGTCGCGGCCGGTACGGACGCGCTTCGATCTCCGTCCACTTTGCCGCTGCGCCACTGCCCGGCTTTTCCTCGATCGTCCCCGTGAGCCGTGCGCGATAGATGAAATTCCGTGCGGGCGGCGCCGCCTCATGCACCGTCACCACGGCCGGAATCATCAGCGCCAGGCGGCGCCGCCGGCCTCGCTTCAGGAACTGGACCACGCCGAGTCCCTCACCCTGCGGCGCGATCGAAACGGCATCCGCTGCGATCGGCCAGCCACACGCGCGCGCCAGCCGATAGGGCAGCAAGCCGCTGTCGGAACCGCCCAGGCCCCGCCACCCGGCGAGCACGAGATCGGGCGCGCGCGCCGCGATCTCCGCCGCCAACGCGGGCAGAGGATCGTCCTCGGCACCGATGCGGAGAATCGTGATCTCATCCAGCCCATGGCCCAGCGCATCCGCGACGGAAGGATCCACCATCCCGGCATGCAGCCCGCTCACCGATCCGCCCTGATCGCCCGCCAACGCAAGCCCGAGCGCGATCGCCTGCAACTCCACCGGAACCGGCCTCGGCGCGCCGGAAGCGCTATGGCGCCCGGCCGAGAGCAGGACCAGAATTTTCATGAAGCCGCGCCCAGAAGCGCTAACAAGGCGCGCATCACCGCATGGGCATCGGCGATGATCGCCAGCTCCGCCCGCGCGATGATTGCCGCGTGCAGATCGGTGTTGACCGCCGCCACATGCTCGACCGCGCCGATCCCCTGCAGATGCTGTGGCGCGCCCGAAATGCCGAGCGCGATATAGCAATCCGCATTGAGCAAAGTGCCCGAAGCGCCCACCTGCATCGCTCGCGGCAAATGCCCGGCATCGCAGACGACCCGGCTCGCCCCCGGCGTGGCCCCGAGCGCATGGGCAAGGCGCAGGAACATCGGGAAATCGACGACACCATTGCCCGCAGCCAGGACGAGCCCGGCCTCACCGAGCGGAATGTCGGCCGCATCGACGGAGATCATTCCCATATCGGTAAGGTCGGGCACCACTCGCGAAAGCTCCGGCGCATCCAACTCTCTGCTCGCGTGCGGCAGGCCGTGATAAGGCGCGATCATGTCAGGCGCGATGCTGATCAGGCGCGGCGGCGATGCGCGCCATTCCGACCTGCCCGCCACGGCCGGGCGGATCGCACGCCGCGCCGAGAGGCTCTCCACCCGGTCGAACAGAGGTTCATCGAGCAGGGAAGCAACCCGCCGCGCCAGGTCGCCGCCATCTTCGCTCTCCACGAACAGAACATGGCGCGGCGCATGAAGCCGGACCGAAGCGGCGATCTTCGTCGCCGCATCATCCGGATCATAGCCTTCCACCTTCAGGTCCATCGTGAGATCGGCGCCGGCGGCTCCAGCTTCGGCGATCGGCCCCGCCGCCAGCACGGCAACAGCCCCGGCCCCGCCGCCATCGAGCCGCCTGGCCGCGCCGATCGCCTGCCGGTCATGGCGCGTCAGAACGCCATCGGGCGCTTCGACAATCACGAAGAGCAGAAATTCCGGATCGGCGACGGTGATGGAACGTTGCACGATTT
>JASHVY010000499.1 GCA_030044345.1 Acetobacteraceae bacterium
CCTTCTTTCTGATACTTCATCGAAATGCATAACACCCTAGAACAGCGCGACGAGCTCCGCCGTCAGCGCGTGCGCGGCAGGAAGGTTCGGCCGCGCTCCGGGTGTCGGAATGAAGGTGTACGCCGGCTCGAGAACGAGGGTCCAGGGAATAAGAACGGCCTGATAGTAAACCTGCATCATGAGCTCGCTCTTGCGCAGTGCCGTCGAAGTCGAATTCACGCCCGGAAAGAAGAAGGCCCCGGCGAATGGACCTCGATTGAGACGCGACCAGGCAAGTCCGATCCCCATCGAGTCCGCCGGCCGCTGCGGCACGAGCGCAACTGCGGTAAGTCCGCCGCCTGCATACTCGTTGACCTCCGCCGCGCGGTCATTGGTGTAGCCGTACTGAAGAAAACCGACAATGCCGCTCGTATCCTTGCCGGGATGCTGGTACCACAGCCGCTGATTGGCGAATGCATAAAATCCGGCCGCCCCGTTCTCGTACGTAAGATAGGGCGTCAGAAGCCTGCCGGTCTGGCCCCAGACCCCTATTCCGGCGAGGCCGGGCTTGCCCTGCGGGCCGAGCCGCCAGTCACCACCGATCTCGCCGATGTTGAACTTGTACGTGTTGATATGCGGCCCCGCATAGAGCCCGGTCTGGAATCCGGTCGCGCCATTGCCGTCAAAAATGCCGTAGGAGGCATAGATTTGTTTCGTCGGCTCGACCGTGACCTCCAGCCCGTAAGCTGTATTGGGATATCCTGGGAGCCGGCCGAACAATGTAGGGTTCAAGCCGGGCGGCACGTACAGCAGACCGCTGATTGTCCAATCCTGTAGATAGGGCTGGTTTACCGGCACCGGGCTCAGAACGACGCCGAAGTCACCGGTCGCGTTGATCTTGCCGGCCTTGATGATAAGCTTGTCATCGAACAATTTCTGCCGCCACCAGAGCTGAAGGAGTTCATCGCGGTTGAAGGGGGCTTGGGTAGAGATCGTACTGTAGTTCTGAACCGAGCCGGCATCGCCATTGACGTTCTGGCCGGTCCACGCCCCGAACTCGGCGGCGAACTGTCCACCCGGAAGGCCAAAGGCCTTTTCCGTATCGACGTTCATGTTGAGGCCCAGCGCGACGGTGCCGCTTGTCGAGCCGGGCTTGACGCCACCGGAGATCAACCAGTTCCCGCTGCCGATGAGAATTCCCCCGATAGAAACACCTGAATTCGGGCCAAAGCCCATCGCGCGCCCGAGAAGACCGTTTCCCAGAAAGCTGCTCGATGCGCGCGGGTTGGTGGCAAATCCAAGATCCACAAGATTCGGGGGGTTCGCCCCGACCAGAGCGGGGACCATGCCGAGATTGACTTGCGGCGTGTCGTTCGTTGCTGAACCGGCGGCAAGGGCGATGCCATGGAGAAGCAGGAAAACCGCCAGTGCAGCGGGGGGAAAAAACAGACGCCAAGGGTGTGGAGACAGCACTCGCGAGGTCGGCCGCCCGGTCATGCGATCATCCTTTTTGCCGCCATTCCGCGCGTTCCACGCCGCGTTTCATGGCGGCAACCCCTCCTGCGAGGCACCCCAGCGCTGATTCTGTTCCAGATATCTCTGGACCAGGTGCTGTGCCTTTTCGGTGCGCACCAGCACATCGAACGAGTGGTCCTCAAGCTTGAGCGCGTCTTCCAGAGGCATGCTCAAAGATGCGTTGATGACCATCTTGATGAGTTTGAGGGCGGCTGGAGAGAGAGCCGCCAGCCGCTCGGCGAGTTGCATCGACTCGCTCATGAGCCGATCGGGCGGAACCGCCTCCATCACGATGCCGTAACGCACCGCCTGCTCGGCATCGATATCCCTCCCCAGCATGATGATCTGTTTTGCGCGCGCGATTCCGATCAGTCGCGGCAGGCGCACCGTGCCGCCCGCGCCAGGAAGCAATCCCAGGGTGATCTCCGGCAATCCGATCTCGCCCGGATCCGTCATGATGCGAAAATCGCACGCCAGGGCGAGTTCGACGCCGCCGCCCTCGGCGTGACCGTTGATGGCGGCGATGGTCGGCTTCGAGAGCGCCGCCAGCTCCAGATAGGTTCTGTCGGTCGCGTTAATGGCATACCGAGGTGGCGGAAGGGTTACGCTCTTCGTGCCGGGCGGTTTCGTGAATTCGCTGGTATCATAATGCTGGATGAAGAAATCCGGCACACCTCCGGTGAAGATGACAACGTGTGTTTGTGCGTCCGCGTCCACGCGATGCACCAGATCGCGGATTTCACCGGTCATTGCGGCAGAGAGCAGATTTGTCGGCGGGTTGTAGAAGCGTACGACCAGGATGGCGCCGTGCCGCTCGACCCGGAGGTATTTGTATCCTGCCACCGCTTCGTCGAGCGGCGACGCCGCGACGGCCTGCGTCGAGGCCACCGCGAAGATCGCCAAAGCCAGCGCGATTGCGCGAACAGGAACCTTCATTCGCGTCCCCCCCATCGACACATCGAAGCGCGGCAACGGCGAAGAAACAGCGGAAACCGAAAAATCGCAGCGACTGTGAGCGGACTCCGCCGGTTGCGCCGCCACTCCGCCGGCCGCCGCCGATCCCGCGCTTCAGGCACGGCGAAAGCGGGCCGGCATCCGCCACCCTGCCGTCCGGCGCCCGTCTCTCATGGGCTTGGCGGGCTGGCGGACTCGGCAGCCGGCGGCGCCTGCGCCGCCGATGGCGGGGTCAGCAGCACCTTCAGATGCGCGGCAATCAGCCGGACGTCCTCGTCGCTCAGCAGGCCCGGATAGAGGCGGGGCATCGGCGGCGGCACATAAGCGAGAAATGCCTTCAGCGCCTCGGGATTGCCGGCAAGCTGTGTCTGCCGCTCCAGGCTCGGATACACCTTGCCTTGCCCGTCCATGCCGTGGCAATCGGCGCAGACGCTGACATATTCGAGCTTGGCCTGCTCGGCCGGCGTGTTTCCGGGGCGCGCCATGGGAGCGAGCCGCACGATCCTTGGCGTGTCTCCGCCGTGCAGGCCGTAGATGCTCACGCGCAAGGGCCCCGCCACCCCGGCGGTGTTCAGCGCCACGCCTCCGACCGTTGCGGCGACATATTGCGTGCCATCCACCGCATAGCTGATGAGCCCGTTGTTGAGCGCGCCCCCGGCGTCGATTCGGTCGAGCACCGCCCCGGTCCTGGCGTCGAGGGCGAGCAGGTTGCCGCGGATATCGCCGGCGAACAGCAGGCCGCTCCTGGTCGGCACAAGTCCCGCGAGAACCGGCCCGGCAGCGCGATACTGCCAAAGTATATCGCCGCTTTCGCCATCGATCGCGGTGATCTGGCCCCTTGGCGGCACACTGAAGTTCCAGATCGGTGTCGCATAGGGGTGTTTCGGATCCTTCGGATTGGGAAATTGCGCATAGTACCAGCACCAATCCACCATGCCGGTGTAGAGCGTGCCGGTGTCGGGGCTGTACGCGGCGCCGTTCCACTGTGCGCCCCCCAGCGTGCCGGGACAGACGAGGACGGGAGTCATGCCGAAGGGTCCATCGTTCGCCCGCGTGGTGCCCGGCGTCCGGAAGACGAGTTTCTTGGAGTCGCGGTCGATCCCCAGCACGGTGCCGTCCTTGCCGGCAATCGCCAGCATGTTCCTTCCGCTCCGGCCGCGGTACAGAGTGGGCGACGTGCCGAGATCCCAGTCATGCTCGTCGTTCGGCACCCCTTGATGGTACCAGTTCATCTTGCCGGTGCCGACGTTCAGCGAAACGACGGAATTGGTGTAGAGATTGGCGCCCGGCCGGAACGAAGGGACGTAATCGGGGAAGGGATTGGCGACCGGGGCGAATACCTCGTTCGTCATCGGATCGAGCGAGGCGCTGGCCCAGAATCCGCCGCCGGCCGGAGGAACCGAAGGGGCGTTCCCCCAACTGTCCGCGCCGGGCTCGTTGCCGAGCGGAATGCTGTACCACCGCCACAACTCCTTGCCGGTGTTCGCATCGAAAGCCATGAACCGGCCGCGGATTCCTTCATCGC
>JASHVY010000500.1 GCA_030044345.1 Acetobacteraceae bacterium
CTCAAGGGCACCTTCCTCGCCGTGCGCGCGGTGATCCCGGCGATGCGGAAGCAGAGAAAGGGCCGCATCATCATCACCTCCTCGATCACCGGTCCTCTCACCGGCTATCCCGGCTGGGCCCATTACGGCGCGAGCAAGGCCGCGCAGCTCGGCTTCATGCGCACCGCCGCGATCGAGCTCGCCCCTCACGGCATTACGATCAACGCTGTGCTGCCCGGCAATATCGTGACCGAGGGGCTCGACGCGCTCGGCGCGGATTATCTCACCCGCATGGCACGCGCGATTCCGCTCGGCCGCCTCGGCTCTGTCGCGGATGTTGCCAATGCCGCGCTCTTCCTTGCGAGCGACGAGGCCGGCTATATCACCGGCCAGACTCTGATCGTGGATGGCGGCCAGACCCTGCCCGAATCGCTCGACGCGCTGAACACACCCGGAACGTGACGGTTATTCCCCTCGCGGGGTCTTTCTCGATCCCTGGCCGTCCAGCCTATTTGTTTCTTTTTTAGCAATGATCACGCTCACCCTTTGACAGCGCCTCCCATCGAGAAGCCGCCGCTGAATGGCCGCGACATCAGAATGTAAAGAATGACGACCGGCAGCGAGTAGATAAGGGAAAACGCCGCGATATCACCGTAGCGGACGTCGGAGCTGCCGATCAGCCCATAGATCTTGATCGGTCCGGTAATCTGGCTCTGATCGCTGATCAGCACCAGGGGCGGCAGGAACGCGCCCCAGGCATTGATGAAGCTGTAGATCAAAGCCGCGAAAATGCTGGGAAGCGCGACCGGGACAGTGACGTAGAGGATGATCTGCAGGACGCTGGCCTGCTCCATCCGCGCCGCTTCCTCAAGCTCCTTCGGAACCGCGTCCATCCCGGTCTTGATCAGCCAGAGCGCGAAGGGAAGGCTGCACACGCCGAGAAAGACGCCTGTCGCCCAGAGATTGAGCAGGTTGAACTGGGCATAGACCTGAAAGACCGGCACGATCATGATCGCGAGCGGAATTCCGGTCAGGAACAGGATCGTGACCATCAGCCCATCCGCGAGCGGCACGCGGCGCCGCGAGAGGGCATAGCCGCCGAGGATGGCGGCGACGGTCGAAACCGCCGAGGCGACGAGAGAGAGAAGCAGCGTATTGACGAGCGAGACAAGGAAGTCTCCGCGCGTCACCTCGCGGAAATGAGCGAGCGTGAAGCGGGGCCATGACAGGGCCCAGCTCGCATTGACGTCCACGGATGCGAAGAAAATCCAGAGCAGCGGCGCCAGAAATAGAATGCCGAGCAGGGCCAGGAGACCATTGACGATGAGGCTCTCCCGACGCTCGGCAGCCGAGCTTGCCTCTTCCGGTACGGCATCCGCCCGTGGCTGCGCGCCGGCGGAGGGCGAATAGGTGGCGATGCTTTGCGTCATGCGGCGGCCATCCTCGTGATGCGGGACACCCGGACATAGAGATAGGCGAAGATCGTGGCGATGATCACGACCACGTCGCCGAGGAGCGCGCCGTAGCCGAGCTTTCCGAAGACGAGAGCCTGCTGATAGGAATAGATCGGCAGGATGTTCGTCGCGTTGCCGGGGCCGCCCCCCGTCATGATGTAGATCAGGGAGAAGTTTGCGAGGCTGAGGAGCGTGACCAGAAGGATGTTGGTCACGATGGTCGGCTGGATGATCGGCAGCGTCAGCGAGCAGAACACCCGCCAGCGGGATGCCCCCTCCATCCGCCCCGCCTCCAGAACCTCCGTCGGCACGCTGCGCAGCCCGGCCGACAGCACGAGCATGGAGAAGCCGGCCGTCGCCCAAATATTGGCAAGGCAGACGACGAACATCGGAAAGGTGTTGAGCACGTCGAGCTGCGAACCGCCGAGCAGGCTCAGCGTGCCACCGGTCGTGCTGAAGGCGTACCAGATGAGCGCCGCCGTGAGCGGGGGCAGCATCCAGGCGACGACGACGATGGCGCCCACCACGGCCCGCAGCCAGGCCACGGCATGCTGTATCAGCACGGCGAGCGCCATGCCGACCACCGTCACGCCGACGATCGCCGATGCGGCAACGAAGATCGCCGTCAGCTTGAGCGACTCCCAAAAGAGGGAGTCGCGCACGAGCCGATGCAGATTGAACATGCCGGTGAAGTGGAAGTGCCGTGCCGTCGGGCCCATCAGGGCGATATTGGTGAGCCCGAGATAGAAGGCGTAGAGCACGGGCCCGACGAACAGTGCCAGCAGAAGGATCAGCGTCGGCAGCAGAAGAAGGAAGGCGACGCCATCCGGCTTTTCCGCAACGTCCCCTTCCATCGTCCGCCCCCTCTATGCCGGTGTCCGTGCCATTCCGCGAAGACTATGCGCGCCCTCCGCTCACTTCAGCACCTCCGTCTGCGACGGATCGAGCTGGTTCTTGACATAGTCGGAGAGGATGCCGATGGCCTGGTCCACCGTCGTGTTGGGATGCTGAGCAAGCGCGCCTGTCGCTTCCTGCGCGCCGCGCGACCAGACGAGGTAGTCGCCGCTCGGCGGCTCGATGACGCCATCGGGGAGAACCACGGCCGAAAGCTCGTTATAGGGCGCGGCAAAGTTGATGAAGGACGGGTCCTTCACATAGTCGGTATCAGCGGGCACGAACCCGGCCCAGTTGGCGGCGTTGATCTGGTTCTCTTTGTTCATCATGAAGTCGAGGAGCTCGAAGGCGAGATCCGGATGCTTGGTTGTTGCCGAGATGGCCAGATCCCAGCCGCCGATCGTCGTCGAGATGTTCGGCGCCTTGCCGTTGACCGTCGGCACCGGCACGACGGCGGCGACCTGCGGGGCCTGCGGCCAATAGGGCGTGCTGACCAGCTTCGACCAGTTGCCGCCGTAGAAGTTGGAACCGAACGTGATCGCGATCTGGTTCTTCGGGATCATGAAGACCGGAGCCGTGACGCCGGACGTCGAGAAGAGATCGCTGAGCTTCGCGCCCAGGCCCTCGCTGAAGACGGAGTGATAGAAGCTAAAGACCTCACGCAGGCCGGGACTGTCCACCACCCATTTTTGCGTCTTCTCATCGAAGATCGTCGGTGTGGACGAGCCTGCGAGCATCGTATCGACGCCCATGAGCACGGTATTGTCGCCCGAGCCGGTGCCGGCGAGAATCCAGATGGAAACGACGCCGGGCAGCTTGGCCTTGATCACGCGCCCGGCCGCCAGGATGTCGTTCCAGGAGGTCGGCTTCCATGGTACCGGCAGGCCCGCCTTCTTAAAGAGCTCGACGTTATAGTAGAGCATCGAATCGTTCTCGCCGGTATTCACCGAATAGGTCTTGCCCTGCCAAGCCCCCTCAGCCTGGATCACGGGCGGGAATTTCTTCCACCAATCCGTCTTCGCAAGATATTTGTCGAGCGGCAACAGATAGCCGGAGGATGCGAAGCGATCGACGGTCGGCGTCGCCATCTGGGCGATGTCCGGCGCCGTGGCGGGCGAGCGGTAGAGCAGGCTGAGCTTGTTGACGATGTCGTCATAGCCGCCCTGAATCGGCACGAGCTGCACCGTGACGTCCGGATGCATCTTTTCGAAATCCGCCTTGATGCCGCCCCACCATTTCTTCGTCAGGTCCTCGTTGTCGAAGACGTAGGTCTCGCTATAGGCACACGAGATCACAGTCTTGTCCGCGGCCTGCGCCGTGCGAGATGTGCCGCCGGCGACTGTCAACGCCGCCACGGCGAGCGCGGCAATACAGAGAGGTCTGCGACGATGCTCAAGCATGATGTGTTACCTCCAATCTATGGTCTCGCTGAAGATCGCCCGCGCTCCAGCCGGACCGGTCAATGAGCGCCTCGCCTGTTTCCGGGTCGAAGGCGTAGAGATGGTTGGCGTCGAAGGCGAGGCCCACAGTCTCGCCGGCCCGCAAGCGGAAGCGGCCCGGGGCGCGGCAGATCAGGCTCTGCGAGCCGCAATCGATCGTCAGGAAGATTTCCGCGCCCATCGGCTCGACGACGTCGATACGGCCGGAGATCATCGCGTCCGCGGCACCTGGCGTGATCGCGATATCGGTTGCGCGGATGCCGACGGAAATCGGCAGCGGCAGAGGTTGCGGCTTGCGCAACGCGACCCATGCAGGAAGTGGAATGGTTGTTTCGAGGCAGGTGATGCCGAGGCTGCCGTCCTCCGCCGAGAGGGTTCCCGGCAGCATGTTCATCGGCGGCGAGCCGATGAAGGTGGCGACGGCGCGGTTATCGGGGTCGTCGAAAACCTGTTGGGGCGTGCCGACCTGATGCAATCGGCCATGAAACATGACGGCGATCTTGTCCGCCATCGTCATCGCTTCCACCTGGTCGTGCGTGACATAGACGGTGGTGATGGGAAATTGCCGATGCAGGCGCACGAGCTCGGCCCGCACCTGGCCACGCAGCGCGGCATCGAGGTTGGAGAGCGGCTCGTCCAGCAGGAAGAGCTTCGGCCGTCGCAGCATTGCCCGGCCGAGCGCGACACGCTGGCGCTGGCCGCCGGAAAGCTGGTTCGGCCGGCGATCCAGTAGCGCTTCCAATCCGAGCACGGCTACGACCTCGCCGAGCGCTCGCTCCGTCGCCGCCTTGTCCTCGCGGCGGATGCGCGGACCGAAGGTGAGGTTTCGCCGCACGCTCATATGCGGGTAGAGCGCGTAGCTCTGGAACACCATGGCAATGTCGCGCTTGCCAGCCGGCACATCGTTGACGACGGCATCGTCGATCTTGATGAGCCCGGCGCTCGGCCGCTCCAGCCCCGCGAGCATCCGCAACGACGTCGTCTTGCCGCAGCCGGACGGTCCGAGCAGGACGACGAATTCTCCGTCCGCGATGTTGAGGTTCAGGTCCGACACAGCGACGTGCGGACCAAAGCGCCGCCAGACTTGCTCAATCGCAACGGCCGCCATCGCGTGCCTCGTCAAATGAGAGGAAACGGGAAGGAGGATGTGCCGGGCGGACATCGGCGAGACGTCCGCGACATCCTGCTTGCCTGCTGTGCCCGACTGATCTCATCACCCTTCCCAGACGTGGAATGCGCTGCGACTTGCGATTGCGCTCTGGCGAAAGAGCATGAGCCTGCTTCGTTCCGCGCAACCTAAAGCCGTGCGCGGCCTCGCCAAAGCGACAAAGTCAAGCCGCGTGCATTGTTCGCGCGCATTCCGGCAGACGTGATTCCCTAAAGTACGCTAGAGACGCGGGATCGGCCGATACAGAGCCAGTTATTGCGAAAATGAAGGGACCAGTT
>JASHVY010000501.1 GCA_030044345.1 Acetobacteraceae bacterium
TCGCTCGCGCCGACGCCGTCACGGACCTCGAACCAGACGCGCTCGGTCGCTTCATCGCCCGAGCCCGCCCAGGAAGCGCGGGCCCGCCTGCGCTGCTCCGCCATCGCCTCGGCAAAGCCCTCGGCATCGACCGTCCGCCCCTCTTCGCGCAGCGCGTCCTCGGTGAGGTCGAGCGGGAAGCCATAGGTGTCGTAGAGGCGGAAGGCGACCGAGCCGGGCAGCGGCTCGTCGCTGCCAAGTTTTTCCGTCTCCTCGGCGAGGAGCGCGAGGCCGCGCTCGAGCAAGGCCTGGAAGCGGCTCTCCTCCAGCTTGAGCGTGTCCGAGATCAATGTCTCGGCGCGAATGAGCTCGGGATAGGCGCCGCCCATCTGGCGGTTGAGCGAAGGGAGGAGCCGGTACATCAGCGGCTCGCGCGCGCCCATCCGATAGGCGTGGCGCATGGCGCGGCGCATGATCCGGCGCAGCACGTAGCCGCGGCCCTCATTCGCCGGCAGCACGCCATCGGCGATCAGGAAGGCGGAGCTGCGCAGATGATCGGCGATGACCCGGTGATCGACGCGATAGATCCCGTCCGGCTCCTGGCCGCTCGCCTCCGCCGAGGCGAGGATCAGGGCGCGCAACGTATCGATATCGTAATTATCGTGCTTGCCCTGAAGGATCGCGGCGAAGCGCTCGAGCCCCAGGCCGGTATCGATCGAGGGGCGCGGCAAGGGCGTCCGCGTGCCGGGCGGATCCTCCTCGAACTGCATGAAGACGAGATTCCAGATCTCGATGAAGCGATCCCCTTCGGCCTCGGCGCTGCCGGGCGGGCCGCCCGGAATCTCCGGGCCATGGTCGTAGAAGATCTCCGAGCAGGGGCCGCAGGGGCCGGTATCGCCCATGCGCCAGAAATTGTCGCTCGTCGCGATGCGGATGATGCGCTCCTGCGGCAGGCCGGCGATCTTGTGCCAGAGGCGCGCCGCATCCTCGTCCTCGGCATAGACGGTGACGGAAAGGCGCTCGCGCGGCAGGCCGAAATCCCGCGTGACGAGCTCCCAGGCGAAGGCGATCGCCTCCTCCTTGAAGTAATCGCCGAAGCTGAAATTGCCGAGCATCTCGAAGAAGGTGTGATGGCGGGCGGTATAGCCCACATTGTCGAGATCATTGTGCTTGCCGCCGGCGCGGACGCATTTCTGCGCGGTGGTGGCGCGGCGGTAGTTGCGCTTCTCCTGCCCGGTGAAAACGTTCTTGAACTGCACCATCCCGCTATTGGTGAAAAGAAGGGTCGGGTCGTTGCGCGGGACGAGCGGCGAGCTCTCGACCACCTGATGGCCGTTCCGGGCAAAGTAATCGAGGAAGGTGGCGCGGATCTCGTTGCTGCTTGTCATCGTCCGATCGGGCTTTCGGGAGCGGAAGGCCCTTCGATTAGCGCAAGGGCCGGGAAGTGTCACCGAGGCGGTGCGGCCGGCATGGGGCCGTTCTGGTCAAGTGTTTGATTATAAATATTTTTGTGCGAATCCGGACAAGGCCCGCATCGCCGGGACGCTCGCGGCCAGGCAGGCCGGATTGACCGGCGTGCCGACCCGATCAGTCGGCCCCGATCAGTCGGCCCAATTAATTGGCAAATGTATCGTCATCGAATGGTCAAGCTGGACTGATTGTCGCGCGGCAAGGGGGGCGGATAGTCTCGATGCGCCGCGAGAGCGCGGTGTCGATCGAGATGAGACGGGATTCGATCTTTTGCGGCGCTTCGCGGTGTACCGACGTCCAATCGGCGCTCATCCAATCGCCACTGCCCGATCCCATGGCCGGAAATCGCGGCCGATTGCAGATTTCTCGACAAACCTGCCTCGGCGACGGCGCTCCCGCCCAGCGCTCCTGCCCAGACCTCCTGCCGGGAGCCGCAGAACGACAACGCCTCCCCCTCGAACCGGCCGGCCCCATCCTTCATGCCGTGCCGGCGCCATGCGCAAGCGGAGAGATCCATGAACGAGACGCAGCAGAACCGGCGGACATTCCTGAAAACCCTGGCGGCGGGCAGTGCCGCAGCCACCACGCTCTGGCTGCCGAACCGGACTTTCGCCGCCGATCCGCCGACGCCCGACATCCAGGCGCTGCGCCGGAATATCGACCATGTCGTGGTGATCTACCAGGAGAACCGAAGCTTCGATCACTATTTCGGCACCTACCGCAATCCGCGCGGCAACCCCACGAGCATCGCCAATCTGCTCGACGCCGAAGGCCGGATCGACGCCCGTTTCACCGGGCTCCAGAAAAACCCAGCCGGCATCCCCTACAATTACCTGCCGGTCCCCCAGGACATCGCGGGCTTTCACGAAGCGCTCCTCGAGAACCGCCCCTTTCCTCTCGCGCCCTATATTCCGGCCACCGACAATGTGGCCTGGGACCCCACGCACAATTTCTTCCGCATGTTCGCCCAGGTCGATGGCGGGCGAATGGACCAGTTCGTCTCACTCGCGCTCGCCAAGCATCCGGCCCATCCTGCCGCGCTCTCCGAGGCGGACATCGATTCCGTGCGCCTGAGCTTCGATCTTTCGAAACCCTCCGGCGCGGTCCTCGGCTTCTACACCCGCGACGACATTCCCCATTACCACGCCCTTGCCGACGATTACGTTCTGTTCGACAATTTCTTCCAGGCGATGTCGGGCGGCTCGACCGGCAATGCGCTCTATCTCGTGGCGGCGCGCAGCGCGGTGTGGCGTGAGGCACCGGCACGGCTCAAGATCAGCCAGGTGCCGACGCTCTTCGATCTGCCCTATGACAAGGACGGCATCCTGATCAACGATCTGCCGCCGCTCAACGGCCCCACCGAGGTCGGGGCAGGCCCTCTCAAGATCGCCCCGCCCCCGGCGCAGCAGACCTACCCCTCGATCGGCGACCGGCTGAACGCGGCGAACATTTCCTGGGCCTGGTACAACGAGGACTGGAACGGCGTGAAGCCCTGGGCCTTGAAGACCGCCTTCGGTCCCGGCGACGGCTCGGCGGTGATCGAGACCCCCAATCTCTATGTGCCGCATCACAACCCGTTTCAGTACTTCCCGACCTGGCCGGCCAATGTCCGCGCCGGGCATATGCGCGATGCAGAGGATTTCGGCGAGGACCTGCAAAGTGGGAAATTGCCGCAGGTGAGCTTCATCAAGGCAACCGGCATCCATGACGAGCACCCCGCCGATTCGGCGCCGCATTGGGGCGAGGACTGGGTCATGGGCCTCCTGCGCGCGCTTGGAAACAGCCCGGCCTGGAGCCGGACGGCCGTCATCATCACCTATGACGAGGGTGGCGGATTCTGGGACCATGTGGCGCCGCCGCGGCCGGACGCCTATGGCTGCGGTACCCGCATTCCCGCTCTGCTGATCAGTCCCTTCGCCCGGCGCGGTTATGTGGACCACAAGGCGGGCGACACCACCTCCGTGCTTGCCTTCATCGCGGCGCGCTTCGGGCTTCAGCCCTTGCAGCCGCGCGACGCCAATGCCTATCCGTTGCTCGACGGGCTCGATTTCACGCAGAAGCCCCGGGAGCCG
Source organism: Acetobacteraceae bacterium (assembly GCA_030044345.1). Lineage (GTDB taxonomy): Bacteria > Pseudomonadota > Alphaproteobacteria > Acetobacterales > Acetobacteraceae > JAKAWQ01. Next base: position 3,522 of record JASHVY010000501.1, read on the forward strand.
GCGTTCGGCTAGCTCCATGGCGAGCTGCCGAACTTACGCTCCAAGGCGGCGATCCGCGCCTCGTATTCCGCTATAATTCCCGCCTCGGCCTCCTCCTCCATCAGTTCGCCACGGTCGAACCTCGATGGTTTCATTTGTAACTCGCCGCCTCGGCGCTCCCGATCATCGCGATGCCCGCGCCGGCACTTCGCCGCGGTTTCGCAGGCGATGTGAAACACCCGCATCCTTCCGTCTCGCGGGCGCCGCCGCCGACGAGAGACTTTGCGCCTCTGCAATGGAGAGGCCTGGCACGCCCGGGCTTGCGAGGACAGCGAAGCCAAGCGTCAGCATGGACGAGCCATGCATCCCGGTCGGCAGGGTTGCACGTGCGGGGCCCCTCTGATACGGTTGTGTGACGAATTTAAAAACCAGCGGCTTCGAAGTGAGGTGCGTCTGGGGGGCATCACTGCACCCGCGGAAACGTACCTGCGTTTGGCCAGCCTAAAGGGAGGAAAGACATGGCGGGTACTATCTCGCGTCGCTGCGGTGCAGGCTTCGTCAGTGCGGCAGTGTTTGTCGCCGGTATCGTACTTTGCTTCGCGGGAGAAAGTACAAGCGCAGCGGCCAAGTCCTTCACCCTCGGGTACTCGGTGGCATTCCTATCGACTCCGTTCGAGGCCATCCTGGCGAATCTCACCATCGATGCAGCCAAGAAGGACGGGCTCAAGCTGCTGCCGGTGGCCAATGCGAATCAGGATGCCGGCAGGCAGATCACCGATTTTCACAACCTGGTTGCTGAAGGTGCCCAGGGAATCATCGTTGTACCGACCGACAGCAAAGCCATCGCTCCGGCACTCGATTTTGCGTACAGCAAGCAAGTTCCGGTCGTCTCGATCGACATCGGACCGGAGGGCGGCAAGGTTGCGATGATCGTGCGGGCGGACAATCTCAAAATGGGCAACGACGCCTGTCAATCCGTCGGCAAGGCGCTGAGCGGCAAGGGCATCGTGCTCTCGCTTATGGGCGATCAGGCAACCAACAACGGCCGCGACCGGACCACCGGCTTCAATGAGTGCATGCAGAAGAATTTTCCAGGGATAAAGGTGATCCAGGAGCCAACATATTGGCAGACGGACAAGGCGACGGCGGTCGCCCAGACGATCGTGACTTCGACGCCCAACCTGAACGCCATCTATATGCAGAGCGACTCGGTCATGCTCGCCGGGGTGCTCAACGTGCTGAAGAGCGCCGGCAAGCTCAAGAAGGTCGGCGAGCCAGGCCACCTCTACCTGGTCAGTATCGACGGCACTGCGCCCAGCCTTCAGGCAATTCGCCAGGGATGGGTCGATACAGTGATCTCCCAGCCGCTCGACCTCTATGCGAAATATGGGCTGATTTATCTTGAAGCCGCGGTTAACGGGCAGACCTTTCACGCGGGTCCCACTGATCACGATAGTCACATCGTCGAATACAAAGGGAACCTTATGGATCTGCTCCCGGCACCAATCGTAACCACCGCAAATGTCGATGATCCGAATTTGTGGGGCAACAAGGTAAAATAGGTTCGACATCGTGACCGGCCGCATGCAGGTGGCGCAAGGTGACGGTGAAGGTGACGGCGAGCCGG
>JASHVY010000502.1 GCA_030044345.1 Acetobacteraceae bacterium
GGTCAGCGTGCACAGCCTGGTGGGTGAGCGCTTCGCCTTCACCTGCGATATCGGCTCCCCGCGCAGCGCGCTCGAGCGGAGCTGGCCCGAGCATGATTTCTCCGCCCTGCCGGAGATCTGGTGGCCGGCGGCGACGGAGTCCGAGGCGGACGTGAACCTGCGCGCGGCGCGGTTTCGCGCCGAGATCGCCGCGGAGGCGGGCAGCGGCGAATGCCTCGTGATCACCCATTGGGGCTTTATTCTCGCACTCACCGGCCAGCGACTGACGAACGGCGAGTGGCTGCGCTACGATCCGGCAGAGCCTCTGAAAGCCGCTTCACCCATCGAAACCGTCTGGAAGTCCTGACGGCGGGCCGAACTCCGCGCTCGCCCGGCAGGCAGGAGAGAGCCAAGAATGTCGGAGACGACGACCACCGGCGCGCCAGTGACCACGCTGCCGCTCACCGTGAATCTGCAATACATCAAGGACCTCTCCTTCGAGGTGCCGGCCGGCCCGCAGATCTTCACCCAGCTCCGCACCTCCCCGCAGGTCGCGATCAACATGGACGTGCAGGCGCGGCGCCTGCAGGAAGGCCAGCCGGTCTTCGAAGTGGCGCTGCTCGTCCGCGCGGAAGCGACCCTGCCGCCCGGAGGGAATGGTCAAGGCAACAGCCAGGAGGAAGCGGCCAAGCAGCCGGTCTTCATCGCCGAGCTCACCTATGCCGGGGTGTTCACCCTGGGCACGATCCCGGACAATGCGGTCGAGCCGGTGCTGCTCGTGGAATGCCCGCGGCTTCTCTTTCCCTTTGCCCGCAATATCGTCTCCGACATCACGCGCGATGGCGGGTTTCCGCCGGTGCTGCTCGCGCCGATCGATTTCGTGGCGCTCTGGCAGAACCGACGCAATCAGGGCGCCCCTTCCTCCGCGCTCACCTGACGGGAGCTTCTTCTTCCCTCGACTCGGGTGCTCCGCCACTCTTCGCGGATGGATGGTGAGGCTTCCCTGCGGGACGAAGCGGCGCCGACGCTTGCCGAGCTGCTCGCGAACCCGGCCCTCTGGCTCATGGGCGGCTTCGGCTTCGCCTCGGGCCTGCCGCTGCCGCTCTCGGGCTTCACCCTCCGGCAATGGTTCGCCGAGGGCCATGTCTCGCTCGGCGCGATCGGGCTCACAGCCGATATCGGCCTCGCCTATTCGCTGAAATTCCTCTGGGCCCCGCTGCTCGACCACACCGCCCCACCCGGATTCCTCGCCCGCTTCGGGCGCAGGCGGGGCTGGCTGCTGGCGATCCAGCCGGCGCTGGCGCTCTCGGTCGTGCTTCTCGCGCTCTCCCAGCCTGGGATCGCGCCGGCGGCAGCGGCAGGGGCTGCGGCGCTCGTCGCCTTCCTTTCCGCAAGCCAGGACATCGTGATCGATGCCTGGCGCATCGAGACCTTTCCCCAGCGCCTGCAAGGCGCCGCGATGGCCGCCTATGTCTGGGGCTATCGCGGTGCGCTGCTGATCTCGGGCGCAGGCGCGATCGCGCTCGCGACCCCCTGGGGCTGGCATCTCTCCCTGCTTCTGATGGCGGTGCTGGGCGCGATCGGCATTCCCGTCACGCTCGCCGCACGTGAGCCCGCGCCGCCCGAGCACACCGCCCCCGCGCGGCTGAGCCTCGGCCAGCGCCTGACCGAGGCGCTGATCGCCCCGCTCGCCGAATTCATGGGGCGTCCCGGCGCCGTTCCGATCCTGGCCTTCGTGGTTCTGTTCCGCCTCGGGGAGGCCATGGCCGGCGTGATGCTGCCGCCCTTCTACCGCGCGCTCGGGTTCGATCGGGTCGCGGTCGCGCTCGCCAATGGCCCGGTCTCGCTCGCCGCCGTGCTGATCGGGGCAGTTATCGGTGGCTGGCTGGTCGCGCGGATCGGCACCGGCCGGGCCCTTCTTGCCACAGGCTGGGTGCAGACGCTCTGCCTTGCGATGTACGTGCTGCTCGCGTACTCGGCCGGCGATCATCGCGTGCTGCTGGCGACCTCGGCGGTGGAATCCTTCACCGAGGGTCTCGCGGATGCGGCCTTCATCACATATCTCTCGAGCCTCTGCTCCCGCGCCCACACAGCCACGCAATATGCGCTGCTCTCCTCGGTGGCCGCGCTCGCGCTGCGCACGGTCGGCGGTCTCTCCGGCTTCCTCGCCGCGGCTGCGGGGTGGAAGCTTTTCTACTCGCTCACGACCCTTGCCGCCTTCCCGGCGATGGGGGTCATGATCTACCTCCTCCGCCATTATCCGCCGGAGCGGCAGCGGGAACCGGCCTGATCGCCGCGCCTTGCCATCGGGCCGGTCGGCGATACAAGAATTCTTCACGATTTCGAGTTTCAAAAGAAAAAAATTCTTTTTCTAGGGGCGGGATTGCCTTCAGAGAAAAAATTCTTTTCTTTGCAGCCCATGCTTGCGCTTCCCGCCGCTTCCCATCTCGTTCCGCCGGATTTTGCGCCAGGCTCCGTCTGGCTGGTGGGGGCCGGCCCGGGCGATCCCGGCCTGCTCACGCTGCATGCCGCCTCCGCGCTCAACAGGGCGGATGTCATTCTGCATGACGCGCTGGTTGCGCCGGAAATCCTGACACTCGCCGGACCCCGGGCGCGGCTCGAGTCCGCTGGCAAGCGGGCCGGCCAGCCGGGCCGGGGCCAGCTTGCCCTCAATGAGAGGCTGATCGCGCTCGCCCGCCAGGGCTTGCGAGTCGTCCGGCTCAAGGGCGGGGATCCGCTGGTCTTCGGCCGCGGCGGGGAGGAAGCGCTGGCGCTGGCGGCCGCCGGCATCCCGTTCCGCATCCTGCCCGGCATCAGCGCTGGCATCGGGGCCACGGCTTCCGCCGCCATTCCGCTGACCCATCGCGGGCTCGCCCATGCCGCCATCTTCGTCACCGGCCATGACCGGACAGGCGAACTGCCCGCCGATCTCGACTGGACGGCCATCGCGTGCGCCGCGCCGGTGATCGTCCTCTACATGGCGCTCGGCACGATCGGCGCGATCGCCGCGGCGCTCATCGCGGCGGGACGCGACCCAGCCGAGCCGGTCGCTTTCCTGAGCGATGCGACCACGCCGCGCCAGAAGACCCGTCGCGCCACGCTCGCCACCGCCGGCGCTGTCGCCGCCGGGATTCCGAGCCGCGACCCGACCCTGATCGTGATCGGCCCGACCGTCGGCCTCGCCGACCTGCTCGGCCCGCTTCACGAGTCGGCACCGATGCGCCTTGTCCCGCCACCGCAAGCAAGCGCCGCCGGCGCCTGAGGTTGTCCATGTCCCAACCTTTGCTGCTGCCCACGAGCGCGCCTTTCGGCCCCGAAGAAATCGCGGCTCTCAACCGCGCGCTCGGCGCGGCCACCGCAACCCAGCGCGCCTGGCTTTCGGGCTTCCTCGCCGGGGTCGAGGCGGCGAGCGGCTCGGCCCAGCCCGCCCCCGCCGCTGCCCCCGCCTCCCAGCGGACGCCGCTGCAAATTCTGTTCGCAAGCGAGTCCGGCAATGCCGAAGCATTGGCCGCCGATGTGCGGCGGGCGGCACAGAAGCTCGGCTTCGCGGCCAAGGTCCAGGACGTGGCGGATGTCACCCCGGCGGACCTCGCGCAGGGCGGCAATGTCATCATCATCGCCAGCACCTGGGGCGAAGGCGATCCGCCGCAGCGGGCGGAGGGCTTCGTCTCCGCGCTGCTGGCCGGGGATGCGCCGCGGCTCGAGAAGCTCCGCTACGCCGTGCTCGCCCTCGGCGATCGGGCCTATGCCCGGTTCTGCGAAACGGGCCGCCGGATCGACGAGCGGCTGGCCGCGCTCGGCGCCACCCGTCTCGCCGAGCGGATCGAGTGCGATCTCGATTATGTGGGCCCAGCCGCCTCCTGGATCGAGAAATCGCTGCCCGTCTTCGCCCCGCCTGCCGCCGAGCCCGCTCCCGCGGGCGGGGACGTGATCCATGTGGATTTCGCCCGCAGCGCCTATGGTCCGACGAACCCGTTCCCCGCCGTGCTGCTCGAACGGTCGAACCTGCGCTCGAGCCGCGCCGATGGGGAGGCGTTTCATCTCGAGCTGGAGCTTGAAGGATCGGGCTTCGCCTGGGAGCCGGGCGATTCGCTTGCCTTCCATCCACGCAACGATCCCGCGCTCGCGGAAGCGATCCTCGCTTCGGTCGGGCTTGCCGGCAATGCCGAGCTTGCCGAGACGCTCATCGCCCGGCACGACATCACTACGCTGACCTTCCCGCTCATGGAGAAGTACCGGGAGCTCACGTCGGACGATGCGCTCGGGAAACTCCTCGCCGATCGCGCGCAGGCGGAGAATTTCCTCGCCGGCCGCCAGCCGCTCGATCTCTTCGACGAATTTCCTCACACCCTGGCGCCGGAAACGCTGACTGCGCTGCTGCGCAAGCTGCCGACGCGCGCCTATTCCATCGCCTCGAGCCGCAAGCTCACCGGAAGTGCCGCCCATCTGCTGGTGGCCTCGGTGCGCTATCGGTCGCATGGGCGGGGCCGCCTGGGCGTCGCCTCGATCGATCTCGCCGATCGGCGCGCGCCAGGCGGGAAGCTTCCCGTCCATCTCAAGCCCAATCCGCATTTCCGCCTGCCCGCCGATCCGCACACCCGGGTGATCATGATCGGGCCGGGCACGGGTGTCGCGCCGTTCCGGGCCTTCCTGCAGGAGCGCGAGGCGCTCGGGCTCACGGGCGGCACCTGGCTCTTCTTCGGCCATCGCCATTTCACGCATGACTTTCTCTATCAGCTCGAATGGCAGGAATGGCTCAAGAGCGGCATCCTGGAACGGATCGATCTCGCCTTCTCGCGCGATCAGCCCGAGAAAATCTATGTCCAGGACCGGATGTGGGAAGCGCGGCGCGATCTTCACGCCTGGATCGCCGAGGGCGCGCATCTCTACGTCTGCGGTGATGCCAAAGCGATGGCGCGCGACGTGCACGCCACGCTTGCGCGCATCATCGCCGAGCAGGGCGGATGCAGTGCTGCCGAAGCCGAAACGCGGCTCGGCGAAATGGTTCGCGCCGGCCGCTATCTGCGGGACGTTTATTGATGTCCTCTCTTCTTCCTCACGGAATCGTCCTGCCCGCGGCCGCGGAGGCCGTGAGCCTCAATGAACGTTATGGCGCGTGCAGCGCGGCCGAGCTTCTGGAGCTTGCGATCTCCCGGCTCTTTCTCGGGCAGATCGCGCTCGTCTCCTCCTTCGGCACCGAATCCGCGGTGCTGCTGGCGCTCGTCGCCGATATCGATCCGGCAACGCCGGTGATCTTTCTCGATACCGGGCAGCTTCATGAGGAGACGCTTGCCTATCGCGATCTTCTCATCGCGCGCCTTGGCCTGAAAGACGTGCGCAACGTGACGCCCGACCAAGCCGCGCTCGCCAGGGAAGATCCCGAGAAATGGCTCTGGCACGACGATCCGGACCGCTGCTGCCATCTGCGGAAGGTGGCGCCGCTCGAGGACGCGCTGCGCCCTTTTGCCGCCTGGATCACCGGCCGCAAGCGCTACCAGGGTGGATCGCGCGGCCGTCTCCAGGCCTTCGAGGCCGACGCGGCAGGGCGCATCAAGCTCAACCCGCTCGTGTCCTGGAAGCCAGCGGACATCATGGATTTTCTCGCCGCGCGGGACCTGCCCCAGCATCCGCTGCGCGCGCGGAATTTCCTTTCCATCGGCTGCATTCCCTGCACCCGCGCCGTGCGGCAAGGGGAAGATGCGCGTGCCGGCCGCTGGCCGCTTCACGCCAAGACCGAATGCGGCATCCACCTTCCGCCGGGAGTGAGTGAGCATGCCGGCCCCTGATGCCCCCCTTTCCAGAAACGAAACGATCAAGCGTGAGAGCCATCTTCTGCGCGGCGGGATCGAGGAGGGACTTTCTCGCAAAGTAACCGGCGCGATCGAGGAGGACGATACCCAGCTCCTCAAATTCCACGGCAGCTACCAGCAGGATGATCGCGATCTTCGCCCCGAGCGCGGCAAACGCAAGCTCGAGAAGGCCTTCTTCTTCATGGTGCGCGTGCGCATTCCGGGCGGTGTTCTCACGCCTGCGCAATGGCTCGCGCTCGATGCCATCGCGCGCGATTACGGCAACGGAACGCTCCGCCTCACCAGCCGCCAGAGCGTGCAGCTCCATGGCGTGCTGAAGAGCAATCTGCGCACCGTCATCGCCGCGGTCGCGGCCGCGGGCCTCGACACCCGCGCCACCTGCGGCGATGTGAACCGCACGGTGATGTGCACCACCGCGCCCCTGCCTTCGCGCCTGCATGCGGAGGTGCTGGCGATCGCCACCGCCATGAGCGAGCATCTCCTGCCGCGGAGCTCCGCCTATCAGGAGCTGTGGCTCGGGGCCGAGAGCGGCACCGATCGGGATGCCGAGCCGATCTACGGGCCCGCCTATCTGCCGCGCAAATTCAAGATCGGCGTCGTCGTTCCGCCGGTGAACGATGCCGATGTGCTGTCCCAGGATCTCGGTTTCATCGCCGTCATCAGGAAGGGCTCGCTGCTCGGCTTCACCGTCGCCGCCGGCGGCGGCATGGGGGCGACGCATGGCGAGCCCGCGACCTATCCGCGCCTTGCCGAGCCGTTCGGCTTCTGCACGCCGGACCAGGCCGTCGCGGTCGCGGAAGCGGTGCTTCGCACCCAGCGCGATTATGGCGACCGGGCGGACCGCAAGCATGCGCGGCTGAAATATACGATCGCCGATCACGGGCTAGAGTGGTTCCGGAGCGAGGTCGAATCCCGTCTCGGCAAGCCTCTCGCGCCGCCGCGGCGCTTTGCCTTTGCCCATACCGGCGACCGTTTCGGCTGGTCGGAGGATCTGAGCGCGCTCACGGTGCTCGTCCCCAGCGGGCGGCTCAAGGCTGGGGACGGCTCGCCGATCGTCGCGATCGCGCGCCGCCATGGCGGCACGTTCCGCATCACGCCGAACCAGAATCTCGTCATCGCCGGCATCGCGCCGGATCAGCGCAGCGCCATCACCGCGCTGATCGCGGACTCCGATCTCGATCCCACGCCGACGCCGCTCCGCGGCCAGGCGATGGCCTGCGTCGCCCTCCCCACCTGCGGGCTGGCGCTGGCGGAAAGCGAGCGGTACCTGCCCCAGCTCACCGCCGACATCGACGGGCTGCTCGCCCGTTCGGGTCTTGCCGGAGCCGAGATCCTGCTCCGCGTCAGCGGCTGCCCGAATGGCTGCTCCCGCCCCTATCTTGCGGAGATCGGTCTGGTCGGCCGCGCGCCGGGCCGCTACGACCTGCATCTCGGCGGGGGGTTCGACGGCAGCCGCCTCGCGCCCGTCTTCCGGCAGAATCTCGACCATGCCGGCATCCTCGAGACACTGGCGCCGATCTTCGGCGACTATGCCGCAGAGCGGAAGGAAGGCGAGCGGTTCGGGGATTTTGTTCTGCGCAAGGCCTATCCCGCCGCCCCGAACGGCTGAGTTTTTGGGGCGGGCAGTGTCCTGGCGCCTGGCTGGAGCCGGTTCCTTTGATCGGCCCCAAAAAGGGCCTCAGTCCCCCCAGGGAACCTGGCGATGGATTGCGAGATTCGGCTTGCAGATGCAGGCGATGCGGAGACCATCAGTGCGCTGATCCTCCGGACGCTCCGCGAAACCAATGCCAAGGACTACTCATCCGATATCATCGCCCGATATCATCGAACGTGTCGTGGACAGCTTCACGCCGACCCTTGTGCGGGAGCTTCTGGGCAGGCGCACGGTCTTCGTCGCCTGGATCGGCCCCCGGATTGTCGGGACCGCAAGCCTTGAGGGAGGGACTGTCCGGACCGTGTTCGTGGCACCTGACGCCCAGGGGCGAGGCATCGGCCGATTGCTGATGGCCGAAGTGGAGCGCATCGCGCGTGAGCGGAGGCTATCCCTGCTAATGGTGCCCTCGTCGGCGACTGCGGAGCCCTTCTATCGTAAGCTCGGGTTCCAGCCCGTCCTTAACGCCTATTATGGCGATGAGCGGACCATCATCATGGAGCGTTCCCTGGTTCTGCCCCCGGCCTGACGCAACCGGAAAGGCTCGGTTCGGGTTTTCGCCCCCAATCGCCATCTCCCCAACCGCTCGACCGGCGCTATATGATGGAGGATGCATATCATCCTGCTTGTGCTGATCGGCCTCGCCCTGCTCGGCACGCTCGGGGTGCTCTTCGCGGGTGTGATCACTCTCGCCCAGCCGAACCATGACCCGAGACGCTCCAACGCGCTGATGCGCTGGCGTGTCGTGCTGCAGGGCACGGCCCTTCTGCTGCTGGCATTGCTGCTCGCCCTCGCCCGGGGATAGAGCGTGATGACCGAAGGAGGACTCACCGGAGGTCTCAATCACGCGAGAAACCAATGACCGAGAGCAGACGCGACCGGAAGGAACCGGCGGATCGCGCCAAGGTCCGCTCTGCGCCCTTCTCGATCATGGACATTCTCCGCCTTCGTGAAACCAGACATTGGCTGTCGCGCCTGGATGGAACCGAACCGGGGCCGTCAGCCGTTCATGTCCAGAATTGCTTGATCTCGGCTGCTTCAGCCTGGCCGCGTGCATATCCATATTTCAGCGCCGGCTTGATGCTGACCGGGTTGAGCAGCTCGACATGCGTCCAGCCGGGCGGCAGTCCCACGATGATGAGCTTCACATCGCTCCCGCCAGCCTTCAGGCTGGCGATCTCGTCCGGCAGCGTGTTCGGCATGGAGGAGAGGCGCAGCCCTTGCGCCGCGGCATCAGGCCCGCCATCGGAGAGGGAAATCACGACCGCCTTCTTCACCCCGGCGATCACGTCGCAGTGGGTCGATGTCTGGCACACACCGCCATCCATCGCGTAGCGGTCATTGAGCCAGGTGGGACCAGCCCGCCCGGGCCAGGAGGCGGAGGCCGCGCAGGCATCGTTCACGTCGATGCCGGCATCGGCGGAGACGATCAGCCGCTCGCCCGTGTAGCAATCATTCGCAGTGGTATAGAGCCTGGATGAGGGCCATTGGCTCTGCCCCACGAGCAGCCGGATGGAGCGGGCATACCGGGCGCCGTCCGCCGGGTTATGCGCCGCCATGGCGGCGCGGCCAATGTCCTGGATCGTCTGCACGCTGGCATCCTTGACGGACAGGCCGAGATTCACGGCGCGCTCCTGGCTCGGCGAGAGCTGCGTGGTGTTGGCGAGCTTCAGCAGTAAATTCGGCATCTCGCCAAAGAAATCCATGGCCGCGTGCAGCCGCTTCAGCGCGCCGGCCAGGATCGCCGCCCCGGCAATCGAACCCGCCGAGGTGCCGACGATGATATCGGCGAGGTTCAAATCAACGCCGCCTTCGCCCAGCGCCCTGAAATAGCCCATATACCAGGCGAGCAGATATTCGCCGCCCCCGCAAAGGGCGATTCCGCGCTCCTTGCCGGCACCCGGCGGGTCCTGCATCGGGATCGGGCAGGCCAGCCCGTCGGTCTTACGACCGCCCGCCGCGGCGGCGCCATTGTCGGGCGTGCTGGTCTGGGCCGCGGCGCCGGGGGCGGCAAGGACCGGGACAGACGCCAATGCCATGCCAGCAGTCATGATATGTCGGCGCGAAATCGTCATGATCTGTCCTTTGCTGCGATGGGAAAGGGGCATCCATAGGCAATGCACACAGGTGGGCACGCGCCGTCTCCGGCAGCCGGGCCGGGCTGCCGGGGTGGAGGGTATGGCCCTCGATGGTCTTCCAGGACGGCACGCTCATCACTTGCAGCCCGCCTCCCGTTTACCTGCTCTCACGTTGGATAGGGTTCGTTCCGGCAATGGCTACAGAAGAAGGGCCGCCAGTCTCTATCCGATTTGTGCAAAAATGGCCCGGATCTTCGCGGCACGGTATGGAGCGGCAAGCGGCCATCCGGCACCTGTCGCCGCGCCCGGCGCGCTTTTCCGACCCGGCGGAGGCCATTCCGATATCGCATCATGAATGTTTCTTGCCTGTGCCTGCCAGCCGTGGCTCCGTTTGCCGTCACACGACGGAGACGGGTCGATGCAGGTTGGCCGCGATCAATCGGCCGGGGCGGTTCGGTTTTTTCACCAGACTGAGGCGGATGACGAGCAGGCGCTGAACCAAGCGATCCCGGGCGCGACCTTCGACTGGATTGCCGATTCCGGCTCATCCTTCACGGCGCGCTTCCGGCATATGCTCCTCGACGGGCTGGTTCTGACGCATCTTGGGCTCGATCAGGCCAGCTATGTCACGCTGGGCGAGCGGATTCCCGATTTCAACATCTGGCATGCGATCGACCCGCGCGGCGCCGTCAATGGTGGCGCGGTTCGCCAGGAGGATCTGGTTCTGGCGCGACCGGGCGAGGGGGCGACGCTGCACACGGGGGCGCCGGACGCGCCCATGTCACCGGCAAGCTCCTCCTCCGTAGCCACGGGCTGGAGGGTCGAGGTGGTCAATAGCGTTATGTGGCGGACTTCAACGCCATGAATATCGCAAACTCCGCGCGTCGAAACAGATCGGTCAAATGCACGCAATCGAGGGGTCTCGCGTCAAGGGACGATTGTTGCGTGCAAGAAGTGGCGCTGCTCCCCAATCAGGGTTATGTTCACTTTCTCTCATTTTAAACCGAAAGGGGACTTTCTGCTTTCGGCCGACCCCTGTCATTCCTTAGCCCGAGAATGTTCTCTTTATTCCTTAGATATTTTTATTCCGGTTTCCGGTGGTTCGGGTCTCAGGTAAACGATAAGGCAACAAACACAAATTCCGAGGCCGATCAGTGGATATTTCAGTGCCACCACAGCCGCCATCGCGAAAAGGCACAAGGTCACAATCGATCGGACACGCATGATCCTCCGTACCCTATAAGAAACTTCGCCAAGCGTGGTTCGATCGACGAGCTCCCAAATCAAGCAACTGTAAGTGGCATTCACGAGGAAGAAAACCACCGCATAAAAAGAAACCGGCTGTGGCGCCAATTCGCTTACGGCCATCCAGGCAGTAGAGAGCGGAAGCAGCGACATCGAGAACAAATGCGCGAAATTGAACCATAGCAGACGAGGCGTGGCCTCGGCGGCATATCGCATGAGGTAGTGATGATTGGCCCAGACGATGGCGATGAATAAATAGCTCACGGCATAGCTCAGCCATGTCGGCCAGAGCAGCAGGAGCGCCCTGAAGGTCGGAAGCTCAGGCGGCCGCAGTTCCAAGACCAGCACGGTGATCAAGACGGCGAACACGCCATCAGAGAACGCGCTCAATCGCTCAGGGGTCGCCTTACGGATAATGGCCATATCGCGCCCTTCCAACCTGCCAACCTGGAGGAATGCGTCTGTTCGCGCTGCTGCCCAAACCGATCGCGTACCAATCAGCGGTCGGCATCGCCACAACCTTGAACTTCGAACCAACCGGATCTTGGAGAGTGACCGTCCACATCTAAAGTTGACACGCCTTGAGCCGACTGCGATGCGCCGCCTGCTTCGCACGGTAGCCGCAGATCGCCATGCTGCACCAGCGTCGCACATGGCCCCTTGTGTGGTTGGCGAAGAGGAGTGTGTAGGCCGGACCCTCACAGGCTTTCACGTGCGAGAAGCCTTCCGCGCAAACGAGCCGCGCCAACGCTTCGCCGACGGGGAGCAGAAGCAAGTCGGGATTGCCCCCAATGCCGCACGGCCTGAAGCGCGAAGGGCGCTTGCCCGGTCGGCCGAAAGATGATCCGGCGAAAAATCTCGTCGCGCGCGAGCAGACGATTGAGCGGCGCAAGCTCGGCGAACGCCTCCGCCGTCAGAGGGCGGCCTTTATGCCGGCGCACGAAGCCCCTGCACCATTCCCTGAGGCTCCGCGCCTGATCCGTGACCTTGTCGAGTTCACCCGGCAGGGCGCGCGCTCATGTCCCGGAGCACGTCTGCCGGCAGAGGGCGGGCTTGATCGCAGACAGAATGACCGAGGGATAACAAAACAATACGGTATCGCCACTCCGTCGCGTGCCCGAACCCATGGCATCGTCATCGACAGAGGCATCGATCATGCGTCGCAACCCGTCGTAATCCCCGCCAGCGGGAAAGGAACGCCTCACCATCTGTTCCCGTTCCGCCGGCACCTGGAAAAACCGCATTTCTGGTGACGAAAGGCCGGCATCGGCAAACAGGGCGAGCAATGCATCAAACGGCCGGAATCCCACCGTGGATGGATCGCGCAACCGCTCCATCCGGTTGAAAGCCTCGGCTTTGCTCGGGTCATCGGAGGTGATCGCGTCACAGACGACGATGGATCCTCCCCGCTTGCACACACGAACCATTTCCTGAAGTGCCACCGCCGGGCGTTCAAAGTGATGGAATGCAAAGCGGCACGTCACAATGTCAAATCTGTCGCTGCCAAAGGGAAGCGCATAGACGTCACCCTGACGCCACTCCACATTGGGGACGGCCTCTGCCTCCGCCAAACGCCGTGCCTCGGCAAGCATGGCCGCGGTCGCATCCAAGCCGACCGAATGCCGCGCATGGCGCGCCATGGCGACGACGACACTGCCGGGCCCGCAGGCCACGTCAAGCGTCTCATCGGTCGGACGGGGGCTGGCCGCCTCGACAAGCAGCGCGAGCGCGGCTTCATTATGCAGCTCCGGGGCCTCAGCGAATATTTTGGCTTGACGGCTGAATTGTTCCCGAATGCGCGCATCATGCGCGTCCGGGCCGAATGAATCAGAAACCATCGGATCGACTCCAGCAGGACGGAAACAAAGCGAGCGAATGCCGGCCTGAATTTGGGCCGGCTAAATAAGTCGCAGTCCGTGAGCCTGCTTCGTCATAACTGGAACCGTATGGAAGACGTTGCCGCCGGTCAATCCCTGAAACATCTTTCTTGGGAAACGATCGGATGCCGGCACAAGACCGGCCGCGATCGCGAAGAACGCAAAGCTCAATGCAGATGCCTGAGCTTGTCAGGATTCCTTACCACATAGATGGCGGCAATCTTGCCGCCCTCGATTTGCAGCGCGGTGGTCTGAAGCTCGCCATCGGCCTCTCGCGTAACGAAGCCGGGCAGACCGTTGATGAAGCCGATGCGAACGAGCTGCGAGCCGAGCTTCTTGAACAGGGCCGACAGTGCCTCGTGCACTTTGATCACGCGGTCGAAGCCGAAAATCGGCCGTCGCGCGGCAGGGCGCTTGCCGCCGCCGTCCGCATGGAAACTGACATCGGTCGCGAGCATCGCGCCGAGCGCGGTCATATCGCCGCTGCGTGAGGCGGCGAAGAAGGCCTCGGCAAGCTCGAGGCCGCGCTGCTTCTCCACCTGGAAGCGCGGACGCGCCTCGCGGACATGGATGCGCGCGCGGCTCGCGAGCTGACGGCAGGCCGCCTGGTCGCGCTGGACCGTCGCCGCGACCTCCTCGAAGCTGAGCCCGAACACATCGTGGAGCAGGAACGCGGCGCGCTCGAGCGGCGAGAGGCGCTCGAGCGCGAGCATGAGCGGCAAGGTAACGTCTTCCTCCACCTCCTCCTCGACGATCGGGTCGGGCAGCCAGGGGCCGACATAAATCTCCCGCTGGTGGCGTGCCGACTTGAGATGATCGAGACAGAGCCGGGTCACCGTGCGGCGCAGGAAGGCTTCCGGCTCGTGCACCCGCGCGCGGTCGGCCCCCATCCAGCGGATGAAGGCCTCCTGCACCACATCCTCGGCGTCCGCGACCGAGCCGAGCATGCGATAGGCGACACGGACGAGCGTGGGACGCAGCGGAGAGAAGCTCGCCGCCGCATCCGCCGCCGCTCCCGGCATCACGCGGCCGCCGCCTTGATCGCTGCCTGGGCCGCTGCGGTATCGACCCATAGGCCGAAGCCGACCGCGATCCGGTTCCAGCCGTTGATGACGTTGATCATCAGTGTGAGCTTCACCTGCTCCTCTTCGGTGAACCGGGCCCGAAGGGCTTCGCGCGCGGCCTCATGGGGATGCGCTTCGGAAAGCCGCGTGAGCGCATCGGTCCAGGCCAGTGCGGCACGCTCGCGGTCGGTATAGCAGGGCGCTTCACGCCAAGCCTGGAGGAGGTAGATGCGCTGCTCGGTCTCGCCGCGCTGACGCGCCTCTGCCGTGTGCATATTGATGCAGTTGGCGCAGCCATTGATCTGCGAGGCCCGAATCTTGACCAGATCGATAAGCCTGGGTTCGAGGCTCCCGGCAATGGCGATCGAGATATCCATCCAGCTCTTCATGAGCGCGGGCGCAACGGCGAAGGGATTGAGCCTGGCAGTCATGGGTCGGTCTCCTTCATGGGGTTCCGATGACATGACGAGACAGATTTTCCGTGTGTGACATGCGCACAAAAAACCGGGGAAGCTCGGACCGCTACCTTATCGATCCTGGCAGGCCCCCAGCTTGATCCCAGGCCGCGATTTCAGGCGAGGTATCTCTGCGCGAGATGCGCCTGGAATGCCGCCGGGTCGAGCGGCGTGCCCGTCGCTTCCTGCAAGAGCGCATTGAAGCCATAGAGGCTCGCCTTGGCGTGGACATTGCCGGCGAGCCAGGAGATCAGCGGCGCGAGTTCGCCCTCGGCCAGCGCGTCCTCCAACCCGGCCACGTCCCGCCTTGCCGCCGCCATGAGCTGCGCCGCGGCCATCGCACCCAGGCTGTAGCTCGGGAAATAGCCGAAGGCCCCGTCATACCAGTGAATGTCCTGCAAGCATCCTGCGGCATCATCGGGCGGCACGATCCCGAGAAGCCGCTTCATGCCCTCGTTCCACGCCCCCGGCAGATCGGCGGGCTGGAGGGTGCCTTCGATCAGCGCCGATTCGAGCCGGAAGCGAAGGATCACGTGCGCCGGATAAGTCAGCTCATCGGCATCCACGCGGATGAAGCCTCGCCCGACCCGCCGGCAAAGACGGGCCAGATTCCCCGGCTCATAGGCCGGGTCAGGGCCGAAAGCACCCGCCAGCTCCGGCCCGAGCCAACCCAGGAATGCATCCGAACGGCAGGCCTGCATTTCAACGATGAGGGACTGGCTCTCATGCACCGCCATGCCGGCCGCGCTCCCTACCGGCTGGCGGGCAAAGGCGGACGGCAGGCCACGCTCGTAGAGTGCGTGTCCGGTCTCGTGCAGCACCGCGAACAGCGCCTTGAGCCCGTCCGCCACATCGTAACGGGTGGTGATGCGCACATCGCTCGCCGTGCCGCCGCAGAACGGATGCTCCGACCGGTCGAGCCGGGCATGGTCGAACCCAAGCCCGATACGCTCGGCCATCCGGCGGCAGAACGCCTCCTGCGCGGGGATGGGAAAAGGCCCGGCGGGCATGCGCGCAGCCGGGTGCTCGGCCGCGAGTGCCTCGGCGCGCGGCAAGGCGTCTGCCAGGAAATGCTCATAGGCGGCAAAAATCGGCGCCACATCCGCCGCCCTGATGCCGCGCTGATAGCCGTCCATCAGCGCGTCGTAAGGAGAAAGGCCGAGCGCCCCGCCGAGGGCTTGGGCTTCTTCTCGTGCGAGCTTTACGACCTCCGTGAAGCGCGACAGCACCTGCCCATAATCCGCCGCGCGCCGCGCCTCCCGCCAGCTCTTCTCGCAGGCCGAGTTGGCTCGCGTCGCCGCCTCCACAAGATCGCCCGGCAGGGAAATGGCCCGCGTATGGGCATGCCGCATCAGAAGCAGATTCGCCCTCTGCCATGGGTCGCGGCCGTCCGCTTCCGCGGCGGCGGCGAGATCCGCGGCAACCTCCGGCGCGGTCAGAAGCTCGTGGGAAAGCCCGGCAAGGACCGCAAGCTGATCGCCGCGGGAAGCCGCCCCACCGGGCGGCATCATCGCCGCGGCGTCCCAGTTCAGCATCGCGCTCGCCTCGTCCAGCGCGCCGATACGGTCAAAGCGCGCCACGAGCCGCGCGTACGCGGCATTCGTCCGGGTCTCTGTCATTCGCGCAGACGATGCCGGGCCCAGAACCCGAACTGGATCACCACCACCAAAGCGAGCCCGAACCAGGTCAGCGCATATTGGAAATGGTTGTTGGGGGGTTCAGGCAGGTGCTCGGCGGGCATCGGGTAAACCCCGAGCTGCGGCCGGCCGAGTGCCACCAGCGTGAAAGGCGCGACCTGCTTCAGGCCGAGTGCCGCACCGATCCGCGCCGGATCGAGCGTATAGAATTGCCGCCCCGGCACGTCATCCGACGCGGAGAGGAGCCAGGGATGATCGGGCGCGTGCACATAGCCGGAAATGGAAGTCGGCCCGGTCGGCAGGGTCGCGGGCACCCGGTCGAAGAGCGGCACCCAGCCGAGATCGACCAGCACCGGCAGCCCTTCCGTCCGCGCGAGCGGCACGATGAGCTGGCCGCCTTGCGCGAGGCCTTGCGGCGTCGTCTCCACGTCATCGCCGTAGAGCGCGGCGAGATCCGTGCGCAGCCGGCCGGTGACCACCACCTTGGTGAAGGGCCCCGGGGTGAAGGATCCCGGATGGCCGGAAAGGGGGATGCCCGGCCGTGCCTCCGCCGCGTGGATCTCGGCCAGGATGCTGAGCTTCCAGCGCAGCCGATGGAGCTGCCAGACGCCGAGCCCGATCAGCAGGAGGACGAGCAGGGCAGCCAGGAATCCGGGCAGGACCAACCCTCTCCAGCCCCGCCCGGAGGAACCATCGTGCTTTTTGGCGCCAGGCTCAGCCGGTGGTGACGGCGCTCGCGCCCCAGAGATAGACGAAGGTGAAGAGGAAGAGCCAGACGACATCGACGAAGTGCCAATACCACGCCGCCGCCTCGAAGCCAAAATGCCGCTCGGGGCTGAACTGTCCCGCCCGCGCGCGGAACCAGCAAACGAGGAGGAAGCAGGTGCCGACGATGACGTGAAAGCCGTAGAAGCCGGTGGCAAGGAAGAAGACCGACGGATAGACCCCGCCATGAAATGGGAAGGGCGAGTGCGTGTATTCGTAGATCTGCCCGGCGGTGAAGGAGATGCCGAGCAGAACCGTGAGGCCGAGCCCGGTGATCAGCCCCTTGCGGTCATTCTCGAGCAGGCAATGGTGCGCCCAGGTCACGGTCGTGCCGGAGAGCAGCAGGATCATCGTCAGCAAGAAGGGAACGCTGAACGGATTGTCCGTATGGATTCCTGCCGGCGGCCATTCGGCGATCTTGGCGAAGGAGATGTGGTCGGGGAAAAGTGCGAAATTGAAGAAGGCCCAGAAGAAGGCGACGAAGAACATCACCTCGCTGGTGATGAAGAAGAGCATCCCATAGCGCAGGCCGAGCCGCACGATCGGCGTATGCAGGCCGGGTGTCCGGCTCTCCCGGATTACGTCCCGCCACCACATGAACATCACGAAGGCAACGCCGAGCACGCCGATCACGAGCAGCGTGTAATTGTCGAAATTGCCGACCATGATGATGCCGACCAGCACCAGCGCGCCGAACAGCGCGCCAATGATCGGCCAGGGGCTCGGATCGACGAGATAGTAGGGCTGTTTCAGCCCCGAACTGCTCACCAGGGGCGGTTCATGCGTGTCGCTGCTCATGCCTCTTGTGTTTCCATCCTCTTGCCCCTGGGGGATCTCCCTGGGGGTCGTTATCTGCCGGTCGGGGGCGACGCTCCATATCAGCCAAACAGAATGGCGGCATCATCCAAAAAAAAGGCGCCGGTTCAAGGGTGGCTCCCCACCTTGCGGGCGGTCAGCATCGGCGCGGCAGGATCGCAAGGCGGATCAGCCTTCCATCCATGATGAAATCGCCGAAATCCATGGCAAGCCCATCCGCCACGCCGTTCAGGAAATAGCGCATGCCGATCTGAAAATCGGGCAGCACCGTATCGGGCTTGCGGCTGAAGAAGGCGACGTGAACGCGCGTGCTCGGCAGGTCGGCCAGAACCGGGAAGTGCCCCGCCCAGGCCGCGTCACGATTCGCGGCCGGTGGATCCCACCCATCGATCGCCACCGAGCTGTCCGAGGCACCGTCCTCCCCGGTGCCGTCGAAAAGCGGCATCGTGATGAATTTCTTGCCCGCCTGCGCCGCCCGGATGATCGCCTCGGTCTGCCACATCGGGAACATGGTTCCGGCGGGCAGCTTGAGGGTCTCGCGCTTCGGCGCGGTGTAGGTCACCTCCCCCGGCCCGCCCGGCCGATCGAGATGCGCCTCACCGTCCAGCCGGTCATCCACCTCGCCATCCGTCGTGTCCACGGTATGGAAACGGAAGGCGAGGCCGTTCTTGGCCTCCCAGGTGGCGTAATCGGAGATCGTGCGTGTCACCTGGCCGTCATCGTCGATCAGCGTCATTTCCAGGCGCTGGCGCACGGCCCAGCCGTCACAGGCATCGATCACCTCATAGCCCATCCGGCCGCTGCCCGCGACCACGTTGCCGT
Organism: Acetobacteraceae bacterium; assembly: GCA_030044345.1. Classification (GTDB taxonomy): domain Bacteria; phylum Pseudomonadota; class Alphaproteobacteria; order Acetobacterales; family Acetobacteraceae; genus JAKAWQ01. The sequence goes on from JASHVY010000502.1 coordinate 18,200, forward strand.
CCCCGCCGGGCGCGGCAAGCCGAAGCTGATAAAAGGCATCCTGCCCGACGAAAGGCAGATCGGGGGGCAGCGCAGGCTCCGCCGCCCGGGCGCCGGCCATCGCCAGCAGCGCGCACAGCAGGGAAAGCGTCAGGACTCGGCGCATGCGGGCTCCGGGTTGCAAATGTCAGGATAGAGACAAATCGCAGCGCCTGTCAGCCTGCCCCTGCTTTCGGCGGCAGGTCGAGCCGGATCGAAAGCTCCTTGAGCCGCGCCGGCGAGACCTCCGCGGGCGCGCCCATCATCAAATCCTCGCCCCGCTGGTTGAGCGGAAACAGGATCACCTCGCGGATATTCGGCTCATCGGCAAGCAGCATCACGATCCGGTCGATCCCCGGCGCCGAGCCGCCATGCGGTGGCGCGCCATAGCGGAAGGCATTCAGCATGCCGCCGAAGCGCCGCTCCACCTCCTCGGCCGGATAGCCGGCGATCGCGAAGGCGCGCAGCATGATATCGGGCCGGTGGTTGCGGATCGCGCCCGAGGAGAGTTCGACCCCGTTGCACACGATGTCGTACTGAAAGGCCTTGATGGTGAGCGGATCCTGCGTCTCCAGCGCCTCGAGCCCGCCCTGCGGCATGCTGAAGGGGTTGTGGCTGAAATCGATCAGCCCGGTCTCCTCGTTCCGCTCGTACATCGGGAAATCGGTGATCCAGCAGAAGCGGAATTCATTGCGCTCGCCAAGCCCAAGCTCCTCGCCGAGACGCATCCGCACAGTGCCCGCGAATTTTTCGGCTTCAAAGCGTTTGCCGGCGACGAAGAAGACCGCATCGCCCGCCGAAAGGCCGCAGGCAGTGCGAATCGCCTCCGCCCGCGCCGGCTCGAGATTGCGCGCGATCGGCCCTTTCGGACCCTCCGCATCGAAGATGATATAGCCGAGCCCGCCTGCGCCTTCCTCGCGCGCCCATTCATTGAGCCTGTCGAAGAAGCTGCGCGGCCGCGCCGCCCCACCCGGCGCCGGGACCGCGCGGATGATCCCGCCGCTCCCGGCGATCCGGGCGAAGAGCGCGAAGCCGCCCTCCCGGAAATGCTCCGTCACGTCGCGGATCTTGAGCGGATTCCGGAGATCGGGCTTGTCGGTCCCGTATTCGGCGAGCGCGGTGTCATAGGGAATGCGCGGAAAGGGGGGCGTCGTCACCCTCCGCCCGCCGGCGAATTCGGAAAAAACGCCCGCCATCACCGGCTCGATCGCGGCGAAGACATCCTCCTGCGTGACGAAGCTCATCTCGAAATCGAGCTGATAGAACTC
>JASHVY010000503.1 GCA_030044345.1 Acetobacteraceae bacterium
GGAGCCTGATCTGGGAATTCGTGCGCGGGCTCGCCACAGAGCAGAACGTGACCGTGTTCTTCACCACCCATGCCATGGAAGAGGCTGAGCGCGTGGCCGATGAGATCACCGTGATCGATCACGGCCATATCATCGCCGAGGGTACGGCGACGTCACTCAAGGAAAAGACGCGCAGCACTTCCCTCGAGGAGGCGTTCATCACGCTCACCGGCCGCGACGTCCGGGCCGAGGAAGCAAACCCGGCCGAGCGGATGCGAATGTTGCGCCGCGCCTGGCGGGGACGGTGATGCGCGCAGCCGCGATCCTTTGGCTGCGCCAGCTCAAGCGCTATACCCGCGCGCGAGCCCGTGTGGTGGGCTCCCTCGGCCAGCCACTGATTTTTCTTTTCGCGCTCGGTTTCGGCTTTGGCCCCATCTTCGCGCGTGCCGGTCATGGCAACTATCTCGACTTCGTGGTTCCCGGCGTGATTTCCATGGGAATCATTTTCACCAGCGTGTTCGGGGGCATCGAGATCATCTTCGATCGTCAGTTCGGCTTTCTCAAAGAGACTTTGGTGGCGCCGGTACCGCGGTTCGTGATCGTGCTCGGACGCACGCTCGGCGGCGCCACCACGGCGCTGCTTCAGGGCCTCGTCATCTTCGTCGTCTCGCTGATCGCCGGTTTCCGCATCCACCATCCGCTGGAGGCACTGCTGGCACTGCCCTTCATGGCTCTGATCGCCTTGCTCTTCAGCGCGATTGGCACCGCCATCGGCTCGGTGCTCGAGGACATCCAGGGTTTTCCGCTCATCATGAATTTCCTCGTCCTGCCGATCTTCTTCTTCTCGAACGCGCTTTTCCCAGCGCGTGGCCTGCCTGCGGCGCTGAAATTCGTGGTGCGGATCAATCCGCTCAGTTATGGCGTTACTGGCATCCGCGACGCTTTCGCGGGTCACGCTTCGCTCGGTATGGTGACTGGTCTTGCCTTCCTTGGCGCATTGGCCACATTGCTGCTCGCGATCGCAAGCTATCTCTTCTCGCGGATCGAGCTTTAGAGCGAATCCAAGGCACCCCTGGATCGCTTCGCTCGGGGACCCCGTGGTGGGGAACCCCTTCGCGGGGTGTCCCGATCCCAGTCAGGCGCGATCCGCTCTAGCCGAGCAGGAGCTCCAGCGCTGCCGCTGCCTCGTCGATATCGCGCCGAAGTGCGGCGACGGCCGCCTCGCCATCGCGCCGGCCGAGTGCCTCCATCATGGTGCGGTGACGAGAATTCGCGGCCTGCCAATTCTCCGACCCGCGCAGCACATGGAAATAAGGCCCTATCTGCAGCCAGAGCGATTCGATGATGCTGAGCAACGTCGGCGAGTCCGCAGCGCGATAGATCGTGAAATGGAAATCATGATTGGCCGGCACATAGCGTCGCCCATCGCGCTCTTCCGCCGCGCGCTGCATCTCGCGGACCATCTCTTCAAGCCGGCGAAATTCGGTCGGGCCGATGCGCGTCGCCGCCCAGGTGATCGCCAGGCCCTCCACCTCACGGCGCACGCGCCTCAGATCCGTGAGCCGGGCGCGCGTCAGGGCCGGGATGCCGACCGAACGGCCTGAGACCACCATCAGTGCCTGCTCCGCCATCAAACGGCGCAGCGCTTCACGCACCGGCATCGCGCTTACCTGGAACGCAGCAGAAAGACCTGGAATCGTGACGGTCTGCCCCGGCTCAATTTCGCCATCGAGGATCATCTCGCGAATGCGGCGATAGACGCGATCCTGCACCGTCTCGCGATCGACCGGGTTGAACGGCAGCTTCCTCTCGGTGGTGAGGGGCTCCGTGTCCACCGTCCCTTGCATCGCGCCTCTCTATCCGCAAGCGGCACATATCGTGCCGGGGCCGCTTGCAGGCGCTCTGATCCTTGATCTATGATCAAAACATTGTCGAGAGAAAAATGCTGCCCGTGAATGGGTGGCGGGATAGCGCTGCGGAATGGTGCGGCGCATTGGAACAGGAGGAAACGCGGTGAGGTGGAGATTTCCCTTGCTGGCCGTGGCGCTTGCTTTCGGGCTGGCTGCGGTTGCGCATCAGGCTGAGGCTGCCGGGAAGAAGTACAAAATCTTCCTCTCGATGAGCTACATCGGCAATGACTGGCAGGCCGAAGCGGCAAACATGGTGAAGGCCATGGCCGCCTCGAAGGATTACCGCGACCGGGTCAGCCTTGAGGTTCAGGTCGCCGGGCCGAACGCGCAACGGCAGATCCAGCAGATCAACGCCATGGTCCAGGAAGGCGCGCAGGCGATCGTCATCTTTCCGATCTCGCCCACCGCGCTCAATCAGGTGGTGAGGAACGCCTGTGCGCGGCATGTGGCGATCTTCGCCTATGATGCCGAGATCACCGAACCCTGTGCCTACAATGTGCATATCGACCAGCCCGAGGCCGGGCGGGTGACCGCCGAGTGGCTGGCGAAGGCGATCGGGGGCAAGGGCAACATCGTCGTCATCACCGGCGTGCCGGGCACCTCGGTCGATACCCAGCGCACCGCTGCCGCCAAGGCGGTGTTCGCCAAATATCCCGGTATCCACATCATCTCCGAGGGAGTGGGCATGTGGAGCCAAGCGGTCGCCCGCACGGAGCTTACCAAGATCCTGACCACGCATCCCTGGAGCGACATTGACGGGCTCTGGATGCAGGTCGGCTGCTACACCGCGGCCTCGATGGAGAAGGAGGCGGGCATTCCCGACAACAAGCTCAAGCCCTGTGCCGGCGAAGGCTCCAACGGCCATCGCATCCAGATGCTTCCCGTGGGCGCCGCGGGCGTCCAGGGGACGCACGACACCTACCGCCCGATGGGCGAGCCGAGCATTTCCTATGCCTCGCCGCCCTATTCCGGCGCGCTCGCGCTCAAGCTCGCGGTCGAGGTTCTGGACGGCAAGACAGTGCCCAAATTCACCAAGCTGCCGCTGCCGGTGGTGACCAGCACGACCGTCAAGCTCTGCACCCAGGGCACCTGGCAGGAGATGGAACAGGGCTGCAACGTCTTCCAGCCGGCGATCATCAGCAATCCGGGATGGTTTGCCTCGATCTACTCGCCCAATACACCGGAGGTTGGCCTGCAGGCTGCCCTGAACGGCAAGCCTGAGCAATGAGCCTAGAGCGTGATGACCGGAGGTGGAATCACCGTAGGTCTGAATCACGCGAGGAACCAAAGACCGAGAGCGGGGTGGGTGAACGCGAGCGATCCCATCCCGCTCGAGAGCGTGATGACCGGAGGCGGGAACACCGCAGGTCTGAATCACGCGAGGAACCAAAGACCGAGAGCGGGATGGGTGAGCGCGAGCGATCCCTTCCCGCTCGAGAGCGTGATGACCGGAGGCGGGAACACCGGAGGCCTGAATCACGCGAGAAAACGAAGGCCGAGAGTGGGGCGGGAGAGCACGAGCAATCCCATCCCACTCTGGCCGCGCGGGAGGATACGCGGCAGTATCGCGCCGCAATCCTTCCGCCCGTATCGGAGCTCTCCGCCGTGCCGAATCCCCCCGCGCTCGATGTCTCGCGCGTGACCAAGTCCTTCGGCGCGACCGTTGCGCTCAAGGACGCATCGTTCAGCGTCATCGCCGGCGAGGTGCATGCGCTGCTCGGTGAGAACGGCGCCGGCAAATCGACAATGGTGAAGCTCCTCTCCGGCCTTATCGTGCCTGATGCCGGAGAGATCGCGCTCGGCGGCGCGCGTGTCGCGCTGCATGGCCCGGCGGCTGCACAGCGCCATGGCATCGCGACTGCGTTTCAGGAATTGACCCTGGTGCGCGACCTGACGGTCGCGGACAACATGCTGATGCCGAATGCGCCGCGTGGCCCACTCGGCCAGCTTCGCCGCCGGCAGGGCGAGCAGCGCGTGACGGAGCATCTCGCCGCCCTCGGCCTTGCCGAGATCGATCCGCGTGCCGAGATCCGGGATCTCGAACTGGCGACGCGCCAGAAGATCGAGATCGCTCGCGCCCTGTTCCGCCGTCCACGCATCCTTTTGCTCGATGAGCCGACCTCGAGCCTCTCCGGCCGCGATATCGACTGGCTCGGCGAGCAGATCGCTGCATTGCGACGCGCGGCCGTGACCATCGTCTTCATCACCCATCGGCTGCGCGAAGTTCGGCGTTTTGCCGATCGCCTCACCGTGCTGCGCAACGGCCAGACGATCGGCACGGCAGAGGTGGAGGCGGCAAGCGATGATGATGTGATCCGGATGATCATCGGCCGCTCGCTCGCCAGCACCTTTCCGGCCCGGCCCGCGGCCCCGGTGACCGAAGCACGCGAAGCCGCCGCGCCGGTGCTGCGCGGGGAGAGCATCGCCACAGCGGGCAAACTGCGGGCAGCAAGCTTCACGTTGCACCCGGGCGAGATTCTCGGCGTGGCCGGCCTTCAGGGCATGGGCCAGCAGGAGCTCTTCCTCGCCTGCTTCGGCATGACGCCGCTTGTCTCCGGCCGGCTCTTCGTGGATGGGTACGAAGTCGTGCTCGCCTCGCCGCGCGACGCTGTGCGGAGCCGCATCGGCATCAGCCTGGTGCCGGAGGACCGCAAGACCGAGGGCCTGTTCCTCAAGCTCGCGGGCCGATTCAACGTTTCGCTGCCGGTCGTGCAGCGCTTCGCGCGCTGCGGCATGATCGACGTGGCGCGAGAGAACGAGGGGGTTGCGCGTGCGCTCGCGCAGGTGGAGGTGGATGCGCGCGCGCTCTATACACAAGCCGGCGCCTTCTCGGGCGGCAACCAGCAGAAGCTCGTGATCGCGAAATGGCTGCTGGCCGAGAGCCGCGTCCTCCTCCTCTTCGACCCGACACGCGGCGTCGATGTCGGGACCAAGCATCAGATCTATCTCCTGATGCGCGCCTTTGCCGATGCCGGCGGCGCAATCCTCTTCCATTCCACGGAAATTCCCGAGATCGTCAATATGTGCGACCGCGTTCTGGTCATGTACGAGGGCCGCACGGTCGCTTCGCTCGCCGGCAATGCGATCGAGGAGGAGACGATCATGCGGGCGGCACTCGGCGAGGCGGGGACCGCCTGGACAGTCCCGGAATGAGCACGCTCGTCCTGCCCGCACGGCGCCGCACGACACGGCTTCCGGATTTTCGCCGCCATCGCGGCCTGATCGTCGCCATTGCCGTGTTCGTGGTGCTGTTCCTGGCGGTGGACGTGATCACGCCCGGCGCCTTCAGCTATTTCGAGATCCATTTCATGTCCGCGGGCGGGGCCACTCTCGCGCTCGCGGCGATGGGCCAGACCATCGTCATCCTGACCGGCGGCTTCGACCTCTCGACCGGCGCGGTCATTTCGCTCGTGAATGTCGTGCTGGCGAGCGCCATGGGAACCTCGCCCCTCTCGCAGGTCGCCTTCTTTGTGGTCGCCCTCGCGGTGGGTGCGCTGGTCGGCGCCTTCAACGGCATCTTCGTCGCCTTCGTGCGCATGCAGTCGATCGTCGTCACCCTCTCCACCATGTTCATCGTCCAGGGCGTCACGCTCCTGGTGATGGAGAAGCCGGGCGGAACCATCGCCCCGGGATTCGTCGCCTTCTTCAGCGGCGATGCGATCCCGAACCTGTTGCCCGCGCCCATCGTCGTGCTGGTGGCCGCGGCTCTCGTCTGGCGGCTGATCCGGAATTCACGCCTCGGGGTCGGGCTCTATGCCGTGGGGAGCGACGAGGAAGCAGCGCACGCGGCGGGCATCCGAACCGGCTGGGTGAAGTTCTGGGCCTATGTCCTCGCCGGCCTCTTCTACGGCGCGGCCGGCGCCTTCATCTCCGCGCAGACCGGATCGGGCGATCCATTGCTCGGGCGGCCGATGCTGCTCGAGGTTTTCGCAGCCGTGGTGCTCGGCGGCACGCTGCTCGGCGGCGGCCGCGGCGGCTGCATCGGCTCGATCGTCGGCGCCTACACGCTGATGATCCTCGTCAATATCCTCCTCGTGCTCAACGTCTCCGCCTATTACAGCTCGGTCGCGGAAGGCGTGATCCTGCTGCTCGCGGTGCTCGCCGCTTCGCTCAACCGCCACTCGCCGATTGCCTTCTATCTCAGGCTCGCACGTGACAAGCTGGCCGCGCGCGCGCACGGCGCACTCGCCTCGGCCCGCCCCAGCGCCGCCACCGCGCCGGTGCTGTCGGCGCCAACCGCAACCGGACAGTCCTCTACCCCTATCTCCTGGTTCGCCCGCCATCGCGAGGCGCTACGCACCATCCTGCCCGCCTATGTCGGTTTCGTCATCGTTCTCGTGGTCTCCCAGGCGGTCTTCGGCGGCACGCTCGACAATCCCGGATATTTCGACTCCCTCCTCGTTCTCTCCTCTTTCCTCGCGATCCTCGCCCTCGGCCAGGGCGCGGCAATCCTTACCGGCGGGCTCGATCTCTCGGTGCCGTGGATGATCGGCTTCATCGGCATTCTCACCTCCGGCCTGATCCACGGCTCTGATATCATTGCCCTCTGGGCAATTCCTCTTGGCCTTGCTTTCGGCGCCGTGCTCGGGGCCATCAACGGGCTCGGCATCGTGCTGCTCGGCCTACCGCCGATCGTGATGACCCTGGCGATGAACGGCATCCTGCAGGGCGCGGCCCTCATCTATTGCAATGGCACGCCAGCCGGGTTCGCCTCGTCCGCCCAGCGCTGGTTCATGACCGGCCATTTCCTGGGACCCACACCGGTCGTCTGGTTCCTCGTCCTCTTCGTGCTCGCCGCCCTCCTGCTGCTCGACCGAACCGTGTTCGGCCGGCGCATCTATGCCGTCGGCAACAGCCCGCTGGTCGCGCGGCTTTCCGCCGTCGGCGTCGGCGGCACGCTGATCGGCGTTTACGCGCTCTCCGGGTTCTGCAGCGCCCTCGTCGGCATTCTGCTCTCCGGCTTCTCCGGCCAGGCGAGCCTCGGCATGGGAGATGACTACCTCCTCCCCTCGATCGCCGTGGTCGTCGTCGGCGGCACGCTGATCACAGGCGGCCGCGGCCATTATCTCGGCATGCTGGGCGGTGTTTTGCTGCTGACCGCGCTTTCCACGCTGCTTGCCGGCACCACCCTGCCCGATGCCACCCGCGATATCATCTTCGGCCTCGTCGTGCTCAGCGCCGTCATCGCGCTGCGCGAACGCAGCGCCTGACGGAAGGAGGGACATGGTGGGACTGAGCGCCGAGGGTCAAAGAGTCGTCGTCACCGCCGGGGCCGCGGGAATCGGCCGCGCCATCGTCGAAGTCCTGGTGGGCGCCGGCGCGCGCGTGCATATCTGTGACGTCAATGCCCAAACCCTCGCCGCCTGCGGCCAAAATCTTGGCGTTGGCACGACGCTCGCTGACGTCTCCGACGAAGCCCAGGTGGACCGGCTGTTCGACGAGGCGGCAAGCGCGCTCGGCGGACTCGATGTTCTGGTGAACAATGCCGGCATCGCCGGACCCACCGGCGCGGTTGAGGAGATCGATCCGGCGGAATGGCGCCGTTGCATCGATATCGACCTTACGGGCCAGTTCCTCTGCACGCGCCGCGCCGTGCCTCTTCTCAAGCAAAACGCCGGCGGCGCCATCATCAATATGTCTTCGGCCGCCGGTCGCCACGGCTATGCCTACCGCACACCCTATTCGGCGGCGAAATGGGGGGTCATCGGGTTCACGCAGAGTCTGGCGAAAGAGCTTGGCCCCTCCGGCATCGCCGTCAACGCGATCCTGCCCGGGATCGTCAAGGGGCCGCGCATCGAAGGCGTGATCCGTGCCCGTGCCTCCCAGCTCAGCCTCACCTATGCCGAGATGGAGACGCAATATCTCGAAAGAGTCTCGCTCCGCCGCATGGTGACGGCGGAGGACGTGGCGCAGATGGTGCTCTTCCTCGCTTCGCCGCTCGGCCGCAACATCTCCGGCCAGTCGATCGGCGTCTGCGGCAATGTCGAGACGCTCTGAGGGAACAACCATGTTCCGAATCGAATTGCTGGTCGATGCGCGGAACGAGCTCGGCGAAGGCCCGCTCTGGGATGTGAATGAACAGCGCCTTTATTGGATCGACAGCCACGGGTGCATGATCCATCGTATCGATGCGCGCGGCCAGGAACACAAAAGCTGGAAAGTGCCCGAACATATCGGCTCAATGTGCCTCCGTGCCGGCGGTGGTGCGATCGTCTCCCTGCGCAACGGGTTTCATTTCTTCGATTTCGATACCGGTATCGCGAAGCCGATCGCCGATCCCGAAAGCAATGTCCGCCGAACGCGGATGAATGACGGCAAGGTGGATCGTCAGGGCCGTTTTCTCGTGGGCTACATGGACTACGAAGAGCGGGAGCCGCTCGGCGGCCTCTATCGTCTCGATCCCGATCTTCGCATCACCAAGCTCGAGGAGAATATCGTCGTCAGCAATGGCCCGTGCTGGAGCCCGGACGGCCGCATTTTCTACTTCGCCGACACGTCCCGCCGCGCCATCTGGTCTTACCAATACGATACCGCAACCGGCGATCTGTTGAGCCGCCGCCTTTTCGCGAATTTCGAAACCCATCTGCGCGGCTATCCGGACGGCGCCACGGTCGATGAAGAAGGATTTGTCTGGAGCGTCGAGGTCTATGGCGGGCGGCTGGTGCGCTTCGCGCCGGACGGCACGATCGACCGGCTGATCGGCATGCCGGTGGACAGCATCACCAGCGTGAGCTTCGGCGGCGCCGATCTCGACATCCTATACGTCACCTCGATGGCACGGCCTTATCAGGGACGGCGGCGGCAGGAACGTGAGGCCGGCGGCCTCTTCGCGGTGCACGGGCTCGGCGTCCGCGGCCTGCCCGAGCCACGCTTCCGCGGCTGAGAAAAGGGGAGCGACATGCGCATCGATGTGCTCGTGGATGTGAAGACCACGCTCGGCGAAGGCCCGCTCTGGGATGTCGAGGAGGAACGTCTCTACTGGATCGACAGTTTCGACGGCCGCGTCTTCCGCTGCACCGCGGACGGAAGGGAGGTCCGCGCCTGGGACGTGCCGCAAAAAATCGGCTCGATGTGCCTGCGCAAGAATGGTGGTGCAATCGTCTCGCTCGCGCGCGGTTTTCATGCGCTCGATTTCAAAACGGGGGACGTCTCCCCCATTCATGACCCCGAGCCGGACAAGCCCAACAATCGGCTCAATGACGGAAAGGTGGACAAGGAAGGGCGTTTCGTCGCGGGCTCGATGGATACGATGGAGGACGGCCCGAATGGCGCCCTCTATTCCCTCGCCTCGGACCTCACGGTGACAAAAATCGATACCGGCATCATCGTCAGCAACGGCCCTTGCTGGAGCCCTGATGGCCGCATTTTCTACTTCACCGACACCTGGTCCGGTGAAATCTCGGCCTATGATTACGACCCCAAAACCGGCCGCGTCTCCAACAAGCGCACCTTCTGCACCCGGCCCAAGGATGGCGGCGGGTTCGATGGCGCGACCGTGGATGCGGAAGGCTGCGTCTGGAGCGCCCAGGTCTATGTCGGCAAGATCGTGCGCTACCGCCCGGACGGCAGCATCGAGCGTGTCATCGAGATGCCGGTGAAAAAGGTGACGAGCGTGATGTTCGGTGGCGCGAATCTCGATATCCTCTTCGTCACCAGCATGGCAAAACCTCCCTTGCCGCGCTTTCCCGGAGATGGCGTCCTGCGGGGCTCTCTCTTCGCGATCCGCGATCTCGGCATCCGCGGTGTGCCGGAGACGCGTTTTGCCGGCTGAGCTGGCCAATCTATTCGGGCCAATCCATTCGAGCGAGAGGACGAAAGGCAGTGGCACAACCATCCGCGCGAGAGCGCAAGGTCATCATCACCTGTGCGATCACGGGCGCGATCCATACACCGAGCATGTCGCCCCATCTCCCGGTCACGGCGGAACAGATCGCCGAGGCCGCGATCGAGGCCGCCGAGGCGGGTGCAGCGATCGTCCATCTGCACGCACGCAACCCCGAGACGGGCAAGCCCGACCAGTCGCCCGAGGCCTTCGGGCGCTTCCTATCCCGCATCAAGCAGCGCACGGGTGCCGTGATCAATCTCACCACCGGCGGCGCGCCGTACATGACCGTGCAGGAGCGCGTCCGCCCGGCCGAGACCTTCAAGCCGGAAATCGCCTCGCTCAACATGGGATCGATGAATTTCGGACTTTTCCCGATGCTCGGCCGTTTCAAGGAATTCCGCCATGAATGGGAGCGCGAGCATCTCGAGAATTCCCGCGATCTCATCTTCCGAAACACGTTTCAGGATATCGAATTCGTCCTGCGCACGCTCGGTGATGCCGGCACGCGCTTCGAATTCGAATGCTACGATGTCGGCCATCTCTACAACCTGCATCATTTCCTCGAGCGTGGCCTGGTGAAGCCGCCTCTCTTCGTCCAGACCGTGTTCGGAATCCTGGGCGGCATCGGCCCGCATCCGGAGGATGTGATGCATATGAAGCGTACCGCGGACAGGCTCTTCGGCACCCAATATCGCTGGTCGGTCCTTGGTGCCGGACGCAACCAGCTCCCGATCGCGGCGGAAGCGGCTTCCATGGGCGGCAATGTGCGGGTCGGGCTTGAGGATTCGCTCTGGATCGGCCCCGGCAAGCTCGCCCGATCCAGCGCCGAGCAGGTTCGCGCCGCGCGCCAGATCGTCGAGGGGCTCGGTCTCGGCATTGCCACACCGGACGAGGCCCGAGAAATCCTCTCCCTGAAGGGGGCGGATCGGGTCAATTTCTGAAGCGCAGATCGGGAGTCTGGCGATGCCGGAAAAAATTGCGATCATCGGCGCCGGCCTGATCGGCCGAGCCTGGGCCATCACTTTCGCGCGCGGCGGACGAAACGTCGCGCTCTATGACAGTGATCCGCGAAGGGTCGAGGAAACGCTCCGCACTGCTGCGGATCTCATCCGCGATCTTGAATCCCGCGCCATGCTGGCAGGCCAGACCACGGCGCAGGTCATCGGCCGGATCACTGCGGCCGAGACGATCGAGTCCGCGCTCGAAGGGGCTCAGCACGCGCAGGAGAACGTTCCGGAGGACCTGGAAGCCAAACGCATCATCTTCGCGGAGCTCGACAAAGTCGCCGCGCCGGACACGGTGCTCGCCAGCTCGAGCTCCGCCATCCTGCCCTCTCGCTTCACCGAATCGCTTGCGAGCCGGCATCGCTGTCTCGTTGCTCATCCCATCAATCCGCCCTACCTCGTTCCGGCGGTCGAGCTCGTGCCTGCATCCTGGACCGAACCCGCCATCCTCGAGCGCACGCGCGCGCTGATGAGCGCGATCGGTCAGGCACCCATCGTCATGCGCCGCGAGCTCGATGGCTTCATCATGAACCGTCTCCAGGGCGCTCTTCTCCACGAAGCCTTCCGCCTGGTGGCCCAGGGCTATGCCACAACCGAGGATATCGATGCCGGCATCTGCAAAGGCATCGGTCTGCGCTGGGCCTTCATGGGGCCGTTCGAAACCATCGACCTCAATGCCCCTGGCGGCGTGCGCGACTATGTCGCGCGCTATGAGGGCCTCTACCGGCACATCGCGAAATCCCAGACCGAGCCGACACCCTGGTCCGGTCCGCTCTCCGAGCGCGTCGAGGCGGAACTGAGCCGAAAAACCCCCCGCGCACGCCTCGCGGAACGCCAGCAATGGCGGGACCGACGGCTCATGGCGCTCCTCCGCCACCTCGCTCAAGACGAGAAAGAGATTGGGGAATAGCGGCAAGGCAAAAATTGTGAATGAGTTCCGACATCGCCAAACATAAGACCTCGCCAGCAACCCAGATGGCGGTTCTCGCCATTTGTTTTCTCGCGTGATTCAGACCTACGGTGCTTCCACCTCCGGTCATCACGCTCTGGAAAGTGTTATGCACTTCGATGAGGTATCAGAAAGAAGGAGGCTTCTTTTTCTGAAGAAAAAGAAGCAAAAAGACTTTTCTCCGTTTTCCGGACCAGGCACCGGCTGTCGACTATGAATGAAAAGATAAAAGTTCTTTGGTTCTTTCTTTCAAGAAAGAACAATCTCTCTTCTTTGCTTACCGCATTCTATTTACCCCATGGGGCTTGGTAGAAGGTTCATAACACCTTCTAGGCGCGGCAGCCTTGGGTGCGCTGGCCATCGGCACCATCGCGATCGGACGATTGGCGGGCTGGTGATCCGCAAAGCCAAGTTCCGGTCCATCG
>JASHVY010000504.1 GCA_030044345.1 Acetobacteraceae bacterium
ATCCGGCTTGAGCGGAATCGCGAAACGATCCGCAGGCCGGCGAATCCGCTTGGCAGAACGACGGAGCCCGAGCGCGTGTTCGGCTTGCCTGATCACGCTTCAGGTCCCGGTGCCGGCAAGAGTGGTCGGCGCCGGATCGAGCACCGTCGCCTCTCCGCCCGGGCTGAGCACGAAGACCGCGAGCCCACGGACGACCCGCCCATCCGGGCGCAGCGCGAGCAGGCCATCGGCACCGCTGAAGCCCGAGGAATTGGTGAGCGCGCTCACGGAGTAGCCTGGCCCTTGCGCGAGCGCGCGGGCGACCGCCGCTGCGTCGAAGGCGAGGTCGGCGAGCGCCGGCGGAGGGCTGCCATATTTGGCGGCATAGGCGCCCGCGAATTGCTGGCGGGAGGACGGATCGGGCGCGGCATACCATGCCTCGCCCAGCGGCGCGCCCTGGCGCGCGGCCGGATCCTGCCAAAGGATCGGCCCGACGATTTGCACCGGGCCGGGATTGACATCGTAATAGGGAAGGAAGGCCCCGATCTCCTGCAAGTCGGTGCCTGTGGCGGCGAGGAGAAGCGCATCGAACGGCGGCGGCGGGACTGGCTCGCGCATCAGCTCGGCCATGCGCGCGCGGCCCGCGGCGTTGTCGAGCGCGCGCGCCGCGCGAATCTGCGCATCGATCGGCCCACGGCGGTCGGCATAGTCCGAGACCGCGCGGACGGCGTCATTGATCGAGCCGATGCCTTCCGAATAGGTCTGGATGGCGGGCGGCGGATCCCCGGCGGTGGAGGCTTTCGATTGCAGGGCCGTCTGCATGGCGGCCCCGAAATCATTCTCCGGCAGCAGCGCGGCGAGCCGCGTCTTGCCACGGGATTGCAACGCGGCGACGAGGCGCCCCACCTGCTGGGCGGGGGTGATGCCGAGCACCCAGACGCCGGGGCGCGCCTGAGATTCGTCATTGGTGAAGGCGAGCATCGGAATGTTCGCCTTGAGGGTGACGGGCGCGGCGGCTGCCGTCTCTCCGGAGGTGAGCGGACCGAGGATGATGCCGGCACCGTAGCTCACGGCCTCATTCGCCGCCGCGACAGCGCCCGAGGGCGTGCCGCCCGTATCGAACGCCTTGTAGGGCGGCGAGCCGGGCGTATCGAGCACGAGTTCCGCCGCCTGCAGCATCGACTGGCCGATGGGCGCGAGCGGACCGCTCAGCGGCAGAAGGATGGACACTTTGCGGCTCTCCGGCGCAATGGAGCTGCCGCCGCCCGAATAGAGGCCGGTCGGCTGGCCGGATGTGCCGGGGGCGAAGAAGCCGGTCGGCGCGCAGGCGGAGAGCCCGAGGGCGGAAAGCAGGACCAGCAATGTCCGACGAATCATGCGTCTCATCCTCCAGACCGCCAGACGCGAGCGTACCGGCCGGTCTTGTGCTGGTTTCCACGCCGATCGGCAACCTCGGCGATATGGCCGCGCGCGGAATCTCGGCGCTCAAGGCCGCCGACCTCGTGCTCTGCGAAGATACACGCGTGACCCGGCGGCTCGCGGGCGCATTCGGGATCCGTGCCCGGCTTTCGGCGCTGCACGAGTATAACGAAGAACAGCGGATTCCGGAGGTGCTGGCCGCGCTCACCCAAGGCTTACGCGTGGCGCTGGTTTCGGACGCGGGCACGCCCGTCCTCTCCGACCCCGGCTTCCGGCTGGTGCGGGCGGCGGTGGCCACCGGGCTGCCCGTCTCCGCGGTGCCGGGGCCGAATGCCGCAATCATGGCGCTCACGATCTCGGGCCTGCCGCCTTCGCCGTTCCTCTTCCTCGGCTTCCCGCCCGTGCGCGGCGGGCCGCGGCGCGCTTCCTTCACACGAATCGCAGGGCTCGAGCAGGCGGGGCTACGGGCGACGCTCATCTGGCATGAGGCCCCGCACCGGCTAGCGGCAACACTCGGCGACCTCGCAAGCCTCTTCGGCGCGCGCGAGGCGGCCGTCGCGCGGGAACTCACCAAGCGGTTCGAGGAAGTGCGGCGGGGTGGGCTTACCGCGCTCGCGGAGCATTATCGCGACCAGCCGGCCCGAGGAGAGATCACGCTGGTGGTTGGGCCGGCGCCGGACGAGGCGGAGATTCCGACCGCGGGAATCGAAACACGGCTCAAAGCACTGCTTGCGAGCGGAATGAGCCTCAAGGAGGCGGTGGCGAGCGTGACCCAGGAGACCGGCGCCAGCCGGCGGGAGGTCTATGCCCGTGCTCTTGCCCTGAAGGGCCCATGACGGACGGCGCACCCAAGGAAGGACATCCCTCGCGAACGGAGGCGGCCGTGGGGCTGCTCGCCTTCGGCGCGGGAGCCATGGACGCGCTGAGCTTCGTAGCTCTCGGGCAGGTCTTCACTTCGGCAATGACCGGCAATGCGGTGCTGCTCGGTGTCGCGATCGGCCAGGGGCGAATCGCGGCGGCCGCCCGCTCTCTGGCGGCACTTCTGGGCTTCGTTGCCGGCGTGGCGATCGCCTGCCGGCCGTTGCTTCGGGTTCCACGCGGTACTTGGTCGCGCGGGACGATCACGGGCTTCGCGATCGAAGCGGGATTGCTCGCCCTCTTCGCCTTGCTGCTCATCGTCGCGGGACGAACGGGCTATGGGCTGCCCTTCGTCCTGATCCTGCTCGCAGCGGCGGGAATGGGTGCCCAGAGCGTGCTTGCACGGCACTTCAATCTGCCCGGCATCATCACGACCGTCTTCACCGGGACATTGGTCGATATCGTATCCACGCTTGCCGGCCTCGACTCCCGGCCGGGCGAAAGGCAGCTCATGCCCTATCGCACAGGGCGGGAGATCGCGGCGTTCGTTCTCTACACGACCGGTGCCGCCGCCGGCGGCGGCCTCACGCTGCTCGGCGCCTGGGTCGCGGCCTTGGTGCCGCTCGTCGCGGTGCTCGGCGCGCTTGCGATCCGGTCTGCTTCCCAGGAGGCTGTACGCGGTTGATCGATTAGCCTCGCGGCCCGGACGCAGCGGACGCGTGGGCCGCGCGATGATCGAGCCAGAGCAGGAGGAAGCCCAGGAGCGGAATGACGAGATCCATGTAGAAAACGCTCCCGGCATTGCCGGGAGCGTAATTATGGGCCGCGATCATCTGGTGCCCATGACCGACCGCCGCACCGAGCAGAAAGATAGCCGAGCCGACCACCGCGGCCAGACGGAGCTCGAACCCGCGCCAGGCGGCGAGAAATCCCACCACCGCGAAACCAAGGCTCGCCGTGCCGACCTCGAACTGAAACGGGCTGTCCGCCCAGCCGATGAACGACGCCGCTATCCGGCCGAAGAAGACATGGATGGCGAAATTGTAGAGAAAGCTGAGACCGATCGAGAAAAACACATACCAGGACAGCAGTTTTTCGACGACGAGCGCGCCGGTGACGGGCTCTTTCGCACGGGCGAGGGCGATGATCGCGACGATGAAGCCGAGGACGAGGGCGGTCAGGGGAAAATTCGAGAGAACGAAGACGATGACGGCCTCGATCACGCCTGCCATGAGGGCGCTTCCTGCCCCTTCCCTGGTTTCTCCCTGCCCGGAGACGGACCGGGCTTGCGTAGCTCCGCCCGTCCCCGGATGCAAATGCCGGCCTTGCTGATCGAGAGCGGGATGGGATCGCTCGCGCTCACCCATCACGCTCTCGGTCATTGTTTTCTCGCGTGATTCAGACCTACGGTGATTCCACCTCCGGTCATCACGCTCTAGCATCGCGAGCCGAGCGAGCGAGGAGCCCATGGGAGAGTCCAAGCCGAACGAAGTGGCAAAGCTGGCCGCGGAGCGTCTCTATCGCCCCGCCGATCTTTCCGGGCTTGCCTTCACCACCACGGAAGAACTGGAGCCGCAACCGGACCTTCTCGGCCAGGAACGCGCCAGCGAGGCGATCCGCTTCGCGACCGGGATCGGCGAGCGGGGCTTCAACCTCTTCGCGATCGGCGCGAGTGCCGCGCAGGTACGCGAGGCGGTCGGGGGGATGCTGCGCGGGCTGACCGCACTCAAGCCCTGCCCGCCGGACTGGATCTATGTGAACAATTTCACAACCCCCAACCGCCCCCTGGCGATCTCGATGCCACCCGGACGAGGG
>JASHVY010000050.1 GCA_030044345.1 Acetobacteraceae bacterium
TGTCTATGTGGACACGGCTCTCGTGGTCCACGCGCTGGATCTCCACGATGGGCTCGTCCGGCGGGGTCTCCAGCATGCGGTAATTGCCACGGGTGCTCGGATGGTCGCGATCGACGGGGCGCCCCAGCGCTTGGCTCCAGAAGCGGGCGGCCTGGTCGATATCTTGGGTCTTACAGTCGATCAGTACGGCACATAGGCGGGAATGATGCATCGTGGCACTCCTTGTGTGAACCTGTTGAAAGTCGCCGCCAGAGAATTCCACCGATTTGATAGCAAACAACATACCATAGCGAAATTGCAGCTTTCCGTCCGCGCATGCGGCCGGGCAACACGCATGGTCCATGAATGGAAGGATCGCGATGGAGAGCCTGCCGAGGCGTGGGATCAGGCTTTGCAGATCGCCCTCGGGACGCTCGAACGCGAGGCATGGCGTCTGGCAGCCGAGGGCGCTTCGGAATCAGTGGCTTTGGGAGGCAAGATTCTTGGTACGGTCACTCGTTGTAGCGATAGCCTGTGAAGGCCCTCGTGGCTGTTCACGCGCCGAGCCTATCGCCGAGCGGGCGAGGATCACGGGGGAGAAACCTCTCCAATGAGGAGGTTTCTGATGGCCGTGCCCGTCAGGCCACGCTCGCCGCGCTCACGGGCATTCGACTGCTCGGGCACCGGAAGCGGTTTCGTTCCGGGATCAGATTGACGAATTCCGATCCGGAAACCGCGGAATGGCGCTCGTTGCGGCGAAGTCGATGAGGACGATCATCGCGCCAGCCGGGCCGACGGTCATTCTTGCCGGCTGCGTCGAGCCAATGCCTGACAAGTTCAACCGATGGAAGAATGAGCTCTATGCCAAGCGCGAGAAAGACCACGAATCGGGAGTGATCAAGACACATCTTGCCTTAGAGCGAAATCCCACCGGAATGAATCGGGGCTGATTCCCGAATCGGCTGATTGCTGATTCAAACTTCCCACCGGAGCGGGAGGCCGGGCGGGGATGTCGAAAGCGCTTTCGCTGGATTTGCGACAACGGGTTGTGGCCGCCGTGCGTGATGAGGGGTTGAGCCACCGAGTGGCAGCGGCGCGTTTCAAGGTGAGCGCCGCCAGCATCAGCCGCTGGCGGGCGCAGGAGCGGCAATCGGGCGACCTGCGGCCAGGGCCGCTGGGCGGCGATCGACGCAGCCAAGCGATTGAAACCCACGCGGGCGAGATCCTGCGCGTGCTCGAGGCGCGTCGTGACATGACGATCGAGGAGCTACGGAGCGCGCTTGCGGAGCAGGGCCTTGGCTTCGGCTACGGCACGCTGTGGCGTTTCTTCGCCCGTCATCGGCTGACGCGAAAAAAAAGACGGCCCATGCCGCCGAGCAGGACCGTCCCGATGTGCTGAGGCAGCGCCGAGCCTGGTTCGAGGAGCAGATCGACCTTGACCCCGGGCGGCTGGTGTTCGTCGATGAAAGTTGGGCGAGCACCAACATGACCCGCCGCCACGGCCGGGCTCCGCGCGGCGAGCGGCTTCGCATGAGTGTGCCGTATGGCCATTGGAAGACAACCACGTTCATCGCCGGCTTGCGCAACAGCGGCATCGTCGCACCGTTCGTAATCGACTGCCCGGTCAACCGGGAGGTGTTCGAAGCCTGGGTCGAGATCGTTCTGGTCCCAGACCTGCGTGCCGGCGACATCGTGGTGATGGACAATCTCTCCAGCCACAAAGGACCGCGTGTGCGCGAGCTGATCGAGGCCAGCGGAGCCGATCTGCGATACCTGCCGCCCTACAGCCCGGACTTTAATCCAATCGAAAATGCCTTCGCCAAACTCAAGGCGCTGCTGCGCAAGGAGGCAGCACGCACCATCGACGCACTCTGGTCCGCCATCGGCCGGCTCATCGACCTCATCTCCCCCGCAGAGTGCGTCAACATGTTCGCCGCCGCAGGCTACGATCCAAAGTGATCGGATTCCGCTCTAAAATCATCACGCTGGCGTTGTTTTGCCGAGCGGATTCACCCGCCCCTGGATCGCTTCGCGCCGGGGCACCCCGCGAACATGTTCGCGGGGTGCCCCGATTCCAGTCAGGCGCGATCCGCTCTAAGGGATGATTCGGCGTGCGCGCAGCCGCGCGATGGCGTCGAGCAGGGAGGCCTCGGTATCGGCGGTGCCGTGGAATCCATGCCGGCGCGCCTTGTTCATATCCGAGATCACGTCGAACTCGGTGTGGAAGATGAAATCTCCGAAGCCCCAGCCGATCAGCCGCTCATAGGAGGGCCCGATCAGGTCGCGCTCGCGGGCAAGCCGCTCCCAGAGCGGTCCCTTGTCGGCCATATGGCGGGCGAGAGTGAGCGGCATGGGCGGCCCGACCTCGAGCCCCAGGGCTTGGCCGACGCGCGGCCAAAGACGTTCCCAGCGGAAGAGATCCCCATTGACGAGGTTGAATGCCTCGCCCACCGCTTCCGGCGCCGTGGCAGCCCAAAGGCTGGCTTCGGCCAGCAGGCGGGCGTCGGTCATCTGCATCAGCACGCGATAGGCGCGCTCGCTGCCAGGGTAGCGGAAGGGCACGCCCTCGGCCCGGCAGATGGCGGCATAGGCGCCGATCACCGCGGCGATGTTCATCGGGTTGCCGGCCGCGTCGCCGATCACGACGTCCGGCCGCAGGATGCTCCAAGCGAAGCCGTCGGAAGGGCCGCGGACGCGGAGCATGTCTTCCTGCGTATAGTAGAAGTTCGGCGGCAGGTGTCGTGCGTCATCCTCATAGAAGGGTGAAATCACGGGCCCGAGATGCACGCCATAGACCTTGGCGCCCTGATAGAGCACGACCCGACGCAGCGGTGCCGCTTCCGCCCGCAACGCATCGAGGAGGTTGGCAAGCATCGCCCCGTTCGCCGCGGCCTCCTCGGCAAGCGTTGGCCGGGGTGCGAGCGCTGCATA
>JASHVY010000505.1 GCA_030044345.1 Acetobacteraceae bacterium
GCGCCAGTATTTCCCCCAAGGATCGGACTTATCCGCCTACAGCCAGGATGATCTCGATGCCATCGCACTCAAACTGAATACCAGGCCACGAAAAACTCTTGGGTATCGCACTCCAGGTGCTACGCTCGCTCACGCCGTTGCGCTGACCGGTTGAACCCACCCCAAAGAACTTTCATCCTTTTGTTCGGAGTCCACAGCCAGCGCCTGGTCCGGAAAACGGAAAGAAGTCTTTTTGCTTCTTTTTCTTCAGAAAAAGAAATCTCCTTCTTTCTGACACTTCATCGAAGTGAATAATGCTTTCCAGGCGTGACCATTTGAAATCATGACGCTCCGGCGTCAGGAAAGAAGCCCGCTTCGCGCGGCGCGTTCCTCGATTGCGTCGAGCGCCGCGTCGGCGGCGAGGCGGGGCAGCCTTCGGAGCAGACCGCGCGGCCGCGGACGGAAGACGCGCGGGCGTGCCCGCTCACCGCCAAGCGTGCGGACGAGGCTGTCGATATCGGCAAATCCATCGATGAGGCCGAGGGCCAGGCCGCGCTCGCCCAGCATCGCGGAGCCGTCGAAAATCTCTTCTTCGGTGCCTTTGAGCCTGTCCGCGCGCCGCTCGCGCACCCAATCCTTGAAACGATGGTGCAGCGTGTCGAGCAGGTCCTGCACATAAGCGACATCGTCCGGCTGCTCGGGCCGGAACGGGTCGAGCCGGGCCTTGTGCGCGCCGGCAGTGTAAAGCCGGCGCTCGATGCCGAAGCGAGCGATGAGATCGGAAAGACCGAAGCCGCCGCCCCGCACGCCGATCGAAGCCACCAGGCTCATCGGGTTGGCGTGGATCCGGTCGGCGGCACAGGCGATCCAATAGCCGCCCGAGGCGCCGACATCGCCGATCACGGCATGGACCTCGACCTTCGCCTTCTCCGCACGGCGGCGGATCAAGCTCGCGATCAGGTCGGATTGCACCGGCGAGCCACCGGGACTGTCGATATCGAGAATGACCGGCTGGCCGCGCGCGGCGGCGAAGCCCTTTTCGATCAGCGGGGCGGCGCTGGCGATGTTGAGCTGGCCGAATCGTGAAGCGATCATCCCGTGCAGCTCGATCACGGGGATGCGCTTCTTGCGCCAGAACGTCAGCCCGCCCATTGGATCGCCAGCCGCGCGGCCCTTTCCCCGCTCTCCCACGCTCCGCCGAGCGTTCCCGCCAGCCCTTCGTGGCAGGCTTCGCCAGCAAAGATCAACCGCCCATCCGCCAACGGCTCGGCGAGCCGCGCCCGTGCTCCGGCGCCGCCCGGGCGGGCATAGGCGTAGGCGCCGCGCACCCAAGGGTCGCTTTCCCAATGGGTGACCAGCGCAGCCTTCGGTTCGAAGACCCGATCGACGCGGCCGCCGAAAAGGCGCCGCAGTTCTGCCAGGGTGAAATCCGCCGCTGCCTCGTCTCCGGCACGGGCGAGCGCCCAGGCCGTGCTCCCGCCGATCCAGCCCTGCACATAGTCCCGCCCATACGGCCAGCACTGGAAGATCATCATCGGCTCGCCGCTTTTCTCGATCCGCCGATCGAGCACGGTGTGCTGGGACAAGTCGAGGCGGTCGGGGCCAGCGGCGCGCAGGACGACTTTCATGGCCAGTCCCATCGGCAGGGAAGCCAGGCATTCTTCCACTTCCGCAGGAAGTTTCGGCGCAAAAGCGATCGTCCCCGCGGCAAGCACGCCGGTCGAGACCGTGACGATGCAGCTTGCCGCCCGCAACGCGCCAGCCTCGGTCTCGACTGTCACCGCGCCATCCCAGAATATTCGCCTGACGGGGGTATTGCGCCGCACCGTAAGGTCTCCGGCGAGCCGGCGCTCGACAAAGGCGCCGATTCCTCCTTCAAGGAGGAGGTTGCTGCCCGTGAGCACATTGGCCTGCCAATCCGCGAGGCTGAAATCATCGGCATCGACGGCGCAGATCACCGGCCCTTCCCAGGCCTCGACCGTCAGCGCCCAGGGGTCCTCCGGCAGACTCCGCGCCACCGCGGCGAGCGATGGATCCGGCATGCCCGGGACGAGCAGTTCTTTCGCCCGCATGGCGAAGCGTTCCCAGGCCTCTTCGTAGTCGGCAAGCTCCGCTTCACCCGCCGGGCGGGTGCCGATGAAGGTGCGCCTTTGACGCTCTACATCCACGCGCCGCACCTTATCGCCCGCGCGTTCAGCGATCGTTGTCAGAGGGTTCCTTTCCGCCGAGTGCAGCAGAATGGCGCCCATGTCGAACCAGGCTCCGCCAAGCGCCTTGGGATATGCGGTCCAGGCGCGGCCGCCGATCCGTCCGCTCGCCTCGAGGACGAGCGTGCGCTTCTTCGCCGCTGCGAGCACGGTGGCGGCCGACAGGCCGGCCACGCCGGCTCCGACGACGATGACGTCGTAATCGGTGGTCATCTTCAACAATCAGAAATGATCAGGAATCATGAGGCAGTAAGGCCAAGGGCTTTGCCCCTTGCGCTTCTTTTTTCAGCATGAGGCTAACCGGCGGCCATGCGGGCGAGCAGCGCCAGGGCCGCTTTGACGCTTGCGGCGCGGATGGTGGCGCGGTCTCCCGGGAAGATATGTCGTTCGCAGCACACGGGGCCGTCGCGGCGGGCCGCGGCGAGCCAGACCAGCCCGACGGGCTTTTCCGGGCTGCCGCCGCCCGGTCCGGCGACGCCGGTGACGGAGACGGCGAGATCTGCGGAGGAATTGCGGATCGCGCCCGTAGCCATCGCGCGCGCCACCGGCTCGCTCACCGCGCCGTCGCTGGCGATCAGCGAAGCGGGCACGCCGAGGAGCGTTTCCTTCGCGGCGTTCGAGTAGGTGACGAAGCCGCGCTCGAACACGTCCGACGAGCCGGCGATGGCGGTGAGCGCTGCCGCGACGAGGCCGCCGGTGCAGCTCTCGGCTGTCGCCAAGGTGATGCCGTGGGCGCGGCAGAGCGCGAGCAGGGCGGCGGCCTCTTCGAACACGGCTGGGTTGAGCATCAGGCCGCCATCTTTGCCGCGGCCGCCATCCGCAACACCGCCACCGCTTCTTCCACTCCGGCGCGATCGACATCGAGATGGAGGCAGGCGCGGCCCCGGAACTTGCCCATGACGGAGATGTGGACACCCTGGCGGCGAGCCTGCGCGGCGAGCCTGTCGGCGGGCATTCCGGTGCCCGAGGTATCGAAGAAAACGAGGTTCGTCTCCGGCAGCTCGACCGTGATGCCAGGGATCTGGGCAAGCCCGCGCGCCAGCAGCCGAGCATTCTCATGGTCTTCCGCAAGACGATCGATGTTGTGATCGAGCGCGTAGAGGCAGGCGGCGGCGCAGATGCCGGCCTGCCGCAGCGAGCCTCCGAGCCGCTGCTTCCAGCGCCAGGCAGCGTCGATGAAGGAAGCCGATCCAGCGAGCACGGCGCCGACCGGAGCGCCGAGCCCCTTGGTGAAATCGAGCCAGACACTGTCATAGCCGGCGGCCATCTCGTGCGCCGGGACCCCGCTCGCGACGACCGCGTTCATCAGCCTTGCCCCGTCCATATGCGCAGCAAGGCCCGCTTCGTGCGCAGCGGCAGCGATTTCGGTGAGGGAAGCGAGCGGCCACACCGCACCGCCACCCAGATTCGATGTTTGCTCGACCGCGACGAGGGCCTGCGGCGGCGCGTAGCGCGTGCGTGGGCGAAATGCAGCGGCGAGAGTGGCCGTGTCAAAGATGCCGTGCGGGCCTTCGAGCGGCACGACGCGCGCGCCGGCGAGCGCCCAGGGCGCACCGCCTTCGGCCATTGCAATGTGCGCGGTCTTGTGGGCGAGGATTTCATCGCCGGGGCGGCAATGGGTGAGGATCGCCACCTCGTTGCACATCGTTCCACTCGGCAGGAACATGGCGGCTTCCTTGCCGAGCAGGCGGGCCATCCGTTCGCAGAGAAGATTGACGGTGGGGTCCGCGCCCGACTGCTCGTCACCGACCTCGGCCGCCGCGATCGCCGCGCGCATTCCCGCTGTCGGTTTCGTCTGCGTATCGGAGTAGAGATTGACCCTGAGCGGCGGCAATGACGGATCCGGTGGAGGCGGCGCATAGGCCATGGCATCGTCCCTTTCGTAACAGCGATTCTTGTCAGCGCGTCAGGATTTTTGGCGGCGCGACCACGTTGAGCACAGCCGGCGGCCCGTAGATCTCAGCCGCCCGCTTGCGGAAGGCATTCACCATTCGTCGCACCGCCTCGCCGAAGACGACGCCCACGGCTTTTTGCAAAAGGCGGCTTCGGAATTCGAAAGCGACGAAAAAATCGACCTCGCAGCCGTGCGGATCGGGCAGGAAGATCCATTCGTTGTTCAAGAACCTAAACGGTCCGTTCTCGTAAGTGACACGGATGCGCTGAGGCCGCTCAAGCACCACGCGACTGGTGAAGCTTTCGCGGAAAGGGCCGAAGCCGATGGTGAGATCGGCGAGCAGCATGCGTTCGGTGCGGCTGCGCACCCGCGCGCCCACGCACCAGGGCAGGAAGCGCGGATATTCCCCCACATCGGCAACCAGATCGAAAATCTGGTCAGGCCGATAGGGAACAGGGGTGCGTTCCGCGTAGGTCGGCATTCGCGTTATGTGACCGGAGCGAGCTCTTTGGCGCGCGCTGCCCGCAGGGAAGCAAAATCCGCGTCGGCATGGTACGAGCTACGGGTGAGCGGCGAGGCGCTGACGAGGAGGAAGCCTTTGCCGCGCGCGAGCGCCGCATATTCGGCGAATTCCTCGGGCGGCACGAAGCGCGCCACGGCGGCGTGCTTTATCGTCGGCTGGAGATATTGGCCGATGGTGAGGAAATCGACATCGGCGACCCGCAGATCGTCCATCACCTGGAGGATCTCTGCCTTCTCCTCGCCGAGCCCGACCATGAGGCCCGATTTCGTGAAGATGGTCGGATCCAGCAGCTTCACCCGGTCGAGCAGGCGGAGCGATTGATAGTAGCGCGCGCCGGGGCGGATCGTCGGGTAGAGGCGCGGCACGGTCTCGAGATTGTGGTTGAAGACATCCGGACGGGCCTCGACGACGCGCTCGACCGCGCCGGGCTTGCGCAGGAAGTCCGGTGTCAGCACCTCGATCGAGGTTGCGGGCGCCGCCTGACGCAACGCCCGGATGACGGCAGCGAAATGACCCGCGCCGCCATCGACAAGATCGTCGCGATCGACCGAGGTGATGACGACATGCTTGAGGCCGAGCTTGGCGACCGCATCGGCGACGCGCGCCGGCTCGTCGGCATCGAGCGGGCGGGGCAGACCGGTCGCCACATTGCAGAAGCCGCAGGCGCGCGTGCAGATATCACCCATGATCATCATCGTCGCGTGACGCTGGGCCCAGCACTCCCCGATATTCGGGCAGGCGGCCTCCTCGCAGACCGTGACGAGACGGTTCTCCCGCATCAATTGGCGGGTCTCGTGATAG
>JASHVY010000506.1 GCA_030044345.1 Acetobacteraceae bacterium
CAGGGCATCGCGATTCCACCAGGCGCCATATCGATTTCGTGTCCTGCCCTCTCCGTTCATCGCATTTCGCGACGAACGGAGAGGATAAGCAGGCCACTGAAAACGAAGAGCAAGTGTTCCGATTCCGTCCGCATTCCAATGCGACGGACTTCGGAATCGGGCGCTTGGACAAAGACCTATGTGCCAGCTTTCCAGGAAAATCGGCAGCGATATAACAACAAACCGACCTGGACGAATTTGGTTCGCCCCAAGAGAAATCTGCCGGTAGGATTGTCATGGCTGGTTCTGCTTATGCCTGGTCTTCAAAAATCCTTGGTATCAAAGGTGGACGGGCACAAAGTTTCCTCTCAGTGCCGCTGCTCGCGGAAACAGCTCCGCACTCCCATAACGTCGCATGGCTGCGCGTTCAGGTGAAACTCTACACCAAGGCGACCGATCCGTGATTGACGAGACGCTCAGTCGCCTCGCTCACGCAATCTGACGCCCAGACGACAACCCCGCGCTACACGTTCGTATGTAGCAGCGAAATTGTTTGGATGCCGAATCAAGCACAAGATCGATCCGATCGTAACTGAATTCAATTCAATGATGCAAGAATTGGTTGGTTTTCAAGGCACTGAACTTTTCGTGAGGAGCTTTTTGTCAACGCCGGCTGAAGAACCCGCATATGCTGTCCGGACATCGAGTTGGGGACCGCCGAGCCGGGCGCCGGCAATTCTCGAGGCCCGAGTGGTGCGATGAGCGGCGATCCTGCCGGCGCTAAAGCGTGATGAGCGAAAAATGGATTCGTCGTAGATCGTGAATCATGCGAGAAAACAAACGACTAGAGCGGGATACGCGGGCGGGTGCGAACGTCTCTCGCTCGAGAAAAAAACTGAACGGTGCCGTCGCATTGATTTTGAGTATGTAACATATGGTTCTGAAGGGCTTTTCGTGTCGGATTGTATTGCCTGGCGAGCGCAGATCCCTTGCTGCCCGGCATCGAAGGGCTGGAAGCGGATCGGGCGAGGCCCCGATGGGAGCCGATTCGATTTTGGCCGGAGACGCTGTCGCAGACACTCGAGGCTCGATTGCCAATACGCGTGGTGCTTTGAATTCATTCAATGGAATTGATAACGGTGATTTGATTATCGTTACAAACGATGCCGCGGTGGAATCGAGCGCCACCGCCATTGCCAACGTCTTTATCGGCAGGATCGCCTTCCCGGATGGTACTTTGGGTGTCGCGACCGACGTCAAGGACGTTGGCACCAAAAACGATAGTGGCGTGGTGCGGTCGGCGTCCCAGTCAATACGGGCCGTGATGTGGCTCAGGATTCCCGATGATATATGATAATGTCCTCCCATGACGGCCTTTGGCGCCAACTGATTTTCCGAACCGAGACGGGGGCATGCAAATCGGTGAGAGCCTGTTGGCTGAAGCTGGGCTCAAGCCTCGCGGACGAGGGAGCGATGATAAAGCTCATGTGGCGAGTGGCGTTGGTTGCTGAACTGGAAACAAGCATGGTGCCCGGGATCGAGGCCGCGCAGATTGAACGGGACGAATTTGCGGTGCCTGAGACCTTCGGGCCGACACTGCGGGAGGGCAAGCACACCATGACTGCCGTTCAGGCGGAGATGGGCGGCGCCCAGGTCGCGGCGGTGAGGGAGTGGTTCCGGTGGTGCGAGCATTGTGGGGCAAAGCTCTTGAGCAAGGACCGTTATCCCAGGAGATTCCGCTCTCTGTCCGGCGAGATCGAGATCAGGCTCGCGTGGGCGAATTGCCTGCCCTTGCCGTGCAAGGACGGAGGAACCGAAGAGCTTCGCGGCGTGAACTTCCTACGCTTTCGCATGCTCTCGGTTGGTCCGTTATCGTAGCCAGGGGAATACGATAAGAGCGATGGAGTCTGTTGAAGTCACTGCCGAGGAATCGCGGCCCGCCCCGGATCCTTCAGGAGCTTCCGCGACAGAGGTGAAGTCGCCGAGCGCGCCTTTGGTTGTTCCACTCGGCGTGATCGAGGCAATGAAACGAGCGGACGCAGCGGTACGCGCCAAGCGGTTCGGCGAGGCTGCCGGCATTTGCACGGATGTGCTGGCCGAGCTGCCCGACTATCCGCCGGCGCTCGCGTTGCTCGGCGTGCTGCTTGCCCATCGCGGAGAGGTCGCGAGCGCCATTGTCGTGCTCGAGCGCGCGATCAGGCAGAACGGATCGGTCGCCGTCTGGTACAGCAATCTGGCTGCCCTCTACCGCGTGGCCTGCCGAGTGGATGAATGCCTTGCCGCTGCGAGGGCGGCTGTCAAGCTCGCCCCTGAGAATCCAGGTTTCCTCATCAGTCTCGGCAACGCGCACGTCGATCGCGGCGAGAGCGATGATGCCGTCAATTGCTTTCTTGCCGCGCTCGGCCGTGACCAGGAGAATGCCGCCGCGCATCTCGCGCTCGCTCAGGTTCTGCTGGCACGGGGCGACTTCGCGCCGGGATGGAAAGAATATGAGTGGCGGAACAAGGTCGAGCAGGCGAAGGGCATGCTGCCGAAGATGGTCGCCGCGCCTTGGAACGGGATGCCCCTGCCGAAGAGCCGGATCCTCCTTGTGGCGGACCAGGGTTTCGGCGATTCGTTACAGTTCTGCCGCTACATACCGCGGGTCGCCGAATGCGCCGGAGAGGTGGTGCTCGGTTGCAGCGCCGATCTCGCGCCGCTCTTGTCCAAAATTCCGGGGGTCTCAGCAACCTACCATCGCTGGCCGGACATCCCTCCGCACACTGTCTACTGCCTGCTTTCGAGCCTTCCCCTTCTTTTTGACACGGGCGCGGCTTCGATCCCGGCGGAAGTGCCCTACCTTCGTGCTGAGCCCGGGCGCATGGCGGCCTGGGCACAGAGGCTCGATGAAGCCTTGCCAAAAGATGTGCTCCGCGTCGGCTTCACATGGTCCGGGCGGCCGACTCATCCGAACAATCGGCGCCGCTCGCTTCATCTCTTGCAGCTCACTCCGATTGCAAAACTTTCTCCGGTCGCCTTTCTGCCTCTGCAGCCGAAGATATCAGAGGCTGACACGAAAATTCTGGCCGGGTTCCCGAATGTCTTCGACTTCACCGCGGAGCTGAGCGATTTCGGGGAGACTGCCGCCCTGATCATGAACATCGATCTCGTGATCAGCATCGATAGCTCGGTCGCCCACCTTACCGGATCACTCGGGCGGCCGGTGTGGATGATGCTGCCTCGTCCGGGAGACTGGCGCTGGCAGACCGAACGGCAGGACAGCCCTTGGTATCCAAGCATGCGGATCTTCCGCCAGCCCCGCCCGGGGGCTTGGGAGCCCGTGATCACCGAGGTTGCTGAGGCGCTCGCAGCTCGCGCGGCCACCGGCATGCCCCCACGCTGAGCGCGTGCCTCTTCCCCACCGTTCGCTGTCCTTTGGTGATGGCCGGTCGCGAGAGATGCACACGAGACAACACCAGGGTAGGCGAGAAATCCAGTCCGCAATCAGATGAAATGGCTCAGATAAGTGTCCACACCACCTAGCCCGGCGTCCTGTCAAAGCTCTTCATTTCTCCGCTGAGCTCGACCCAAGACTGGGCGCTGGCGCAGTAGATCTGTGACGTGGGCTTCACCCAACTCGTATCGTCAAGCGTGCCGGCCTGGATCATCACGATGCCCAGCGCCGCTTCTGCCTCATCCATGACAGACGCCCCGCATTCGGGGCAGAACATCCGATTGATGGGCTTGCCGCTATCGCCCTGCTTGGTGAAGCCTTTTAGTGCTCCAGTCACCGCGACTGCTGACTTGGGCAGGCCGATCACGGCAGCGAAAGCGCTTCCGGTGAACTTCTGGCAGTCATGGCAATGACAGAGCCCCACAAACGCGGGTTCCGCATCGGCGCTGTAGCGAATCCTGCCGCATAGGCAGCCACCGGTGATGGTAGGCATGAGTGTCACCTCCGCTCTGGCCTGTCGTTGTTGTAGAAGGCCATGGAAGCCTGGCCACCGCCATGCCCTGTCAACAACTGTCGGTGCGGACTATCGCGTGTCGGGGGGCGACAGCGGAATATCAACGGATACCGCGGCGTAGGCTGGCGGGCCACGACCGATAGCGATGATCACTACATTTTCGCTGTGGCGTTATGAGCTGCGAGGCTCGAAGCGCCAAGGCATGCAGTCGGTCGGTTCGGAGCACACAGTTTCCTCATCTTGAAAATAAGGCGATTTTGCATTATATGGGCGGTTCTCAGCCGGAGAACGCCGCCATGACGACCTTGACAGTCACCGCCCGGGGCCAGGTCACCTTCAGAAAGGATGTGCTGAAGCATCTCGGTATTCGGCCGGGCGACAAGATTCATCTGGATTTGCTGCCGGATGGCCGGGCGGAACTGAAGGCCGAACGGCCGCAAGGATCATGGCGCGACTTGTGAAGCGTCCTCAAAGGCAAGACCAATGGCGCCCGGCTGTCCATCGAGGAGATCAACGAGGCCATCACCGAAGCCGGTGCGGCCGCCGGTCTGGGCCAAGCATGAAGATCGCAGTCGATACCGACGTGCTGCTGCGCGCGGTGGTGGACGATAACCTGGCGCAGCAGCGGGTGGCGGTCGAGGCTCTGGAAAAGGCCGACCTGGTTGCAGTCAGCCTGCAATCCCTTTGTGAGTTCGCCTGGGTTCTGGAGCGGAGCTATGGGGTGGGGCGCGCCGACATCGCGGCCTCGGTTCGCGCCGTGCTCGACATGCGCAACATCGCGGTCAACCGCCCGGCGGTCGAAGCGGGCTTGAGCTTGCTTGAATCCGGTGGTGATTTTGCCGATGGCGTCATCGCCTATGACGGCCGTTGGCTGGATGGAGAAACCTTCGTTTCGTTCGACAAAAAGGCAGTGAAGCTTCTGACGGCTCAAGGGCAGATGGCCCAGCTTTTGGCATAGACGACATGGGATGCAGTGTCTCGTCGCTTCCAAACGGGTGGTCGGCGCCATCTCACGGCTGGAGACAAGCAAACCGCAGCGATCTGCCGGTCGGCATGGCGAACTCCGGCGTAGGTTGGCGGGCCACGACCGACGATGATGAGCACTATGTCTACGCCATAGTCCTCTGAGGTGGCGCGCCTCGGCCTTATTGAAGCACCCGGGCCGCCAAAGTAAACTGGCGCTAAATCGGTACATCCGAGGCGCATGCGCCTCGGCCTCATTGAAGGGCCAAATTGCGTATGTCAAACGAGCGCATCGCCGCCGATCCGGGCATCATGATGGGCAAGCCCTGCATCAAGGGGACCCGCATCACCGTAGAGTTGATTCTGCGCAAGCTGGGTGCTGGCCGGTCGATTGCGGATATACTCGAAGCCTACCCCCAACTTACAGAGGACGACGTGCGGGCGGTGCTGTCCTTTGCGGCCGATTACCTGCAGCATGAAACGGTTCTGGCCGCCGAGTGACGCGTTTTCTGGCTGACGAGAACGTTTCACATTACGTCGTTGAACGGTTGCGGGCTGCTGGCTTCGACGTGACGGCCATAAGCTTGACGAACCCGGGCGCATCGGACAGCGACGTACTCGCGACGGCGAGGCGTGACGGTCGCATCCTGATCACGGAGGATCGGGATTTCGGCGAACTGGTTGTTCGTCAGCGGCTGGAAGTCCAAGGCATCGTTCTGCTGGAACTGGATCGCTTGTCGAATGTAGCGGAGGCTGACCGGGTGGCCGCGGTCGTTTCCACGAATGTGGACAAGCTATCGGAGAATCTATTGGTGATCGAACCTGGAAGAGCTCGTATTCGACCTTTGTTGCGGCGGTGAACCGGACCCCTGCGGTGCCAATCGGACACCGTGTCGTGCCCTGGCATAGGTTTGGCGGAGGGAGTGGGACCCTAATTGACGCGTCACGGCATCGCAGGGGGCATCACCGATTTCGATATTGGCTTGAATTTACTGGATTTATAGCCTATTTGGTCCGCCATACCGCGTCATGATCCCCCATGCGATACCGCCCCCGGTGGGGACAATTTGGGGACAATCGGCGCGGCGGAGGGACCAGTCATGAAGCTACGGGCAAAGCAGTGTGAAGCCGCGAAGCCTGCCGCGAAGCCTTACAAGCTGGCGGACGGCCACGGCCTCTTCCTGCTGGTGATGCCAAGCGGGTCAAAATTTTGGCGGTTGAAGTTTCGCCTGGGTGGGAAGGAACGGCAGGCGGCGCTTGGCGTCTTCTGCTCGGCCGACAAGCCTAGCGAGGTAGTGGTCACGCTCGCGGAGGCACGCGTCGCGATGGAACAGGCGCGCGCAGG
The DNA here is from genome assembly GCA_030044345.1 of Acetobacteraceae bacterium. Taxonomy (GTDB): domain Bacteria; phylum Pseudomonadota; class Alphaproteobacteria; order Acetobacterales; family Acetobacteraceae; genus JAKAWQ01. Next base: position 6,235 of record JASHVY010000506.1, read on the forward strand.
GCTTCGCG
>JASHVY010000507.1 GCA_030044345.1 Acetobacteraceae bacterium
CAATGTCAAAGGCGCCTCCTTCATGGATTTCTTCCTGCCCACCGCGGTCGAGACGCCGAAATGGGAGACCGACTTCACCGTGACACCTTCGCCGCATCACCCGATCGGCGCGAAAGGCGTGGGCGAGAGCCCGAATGTCGGCGGCGTACCGGCCTTCTCCAATGCGGTAAACGATGCGCTCGCCTTCCTCGGCGCCACGCACATCCAGATGCCGCACGATGCCTGGCGCATCTGGAAAGCGGCGGAGGCGCTCGGAGCCCAAGGCTGAAGAAAGCGGGCCCCAAGGAAACGATGTGAAGGCGCCGCTCTCGCGCGAAAAGATCGCCGAGCTTCTGGCCGGCAGTGGCTACATTGCCGACCCGGAGCTCGCGACCGCGCTTCTCCTGATGGAGATGCTCGAACGGCCGCTCCTGATCGAAGGTGCCGCCGGCGTCGGCAAGACCGCCATCGCCTATGCGCTCGCCGCCATGCACGAGACGAAGCTGATCCGCCTGCAATGCTATGAGGGGCTGGATCAGGCGAGCGCGCTCTATGAATGGAACTATCAGCGCCAATTGCTTGCCATCAAGGCGCGTGAGGGCGAGGGCGGTGGTCCGCGCCGCGCCGAGGAGATCGAGGATGCGCTCTTCAGCGAGCGTTATCTGCTCGAACGCCCGCTGCTCGCCGCCATCCGGGAGACGCGCTCGCCCGTCCTGCTGATCGATGAGATCGATCGCGCGGACGAGGAATTCGAGGCGTTTTTGCTCGAACTTCTCGGGGATTTCCAAATCAGCATCCCCGAGCTCGGCACGATCCGCGCGCGGAGCATTCCCCGCGTCGTGCTCACTTCCAACGCGACGCGCGAACTCTCGGATGCGCTTCGCCGCCGCTGCCTCTATCATTATCTCGATTATCCGGAGATCGATCGCGAGGTGGCGATCCTGCGCGCGCGGCTGCCTGCGATCGGGGTCGATCTTGCGGGCCAGGTCGCGCGCCTGATCGCCGCGATCCGCAAGGAGCAGCTTCGCAAAATCCCGGGCGTGGCCGAAAGCCTCGATTGGGCGGCTTCCCTGCTCGGGCTCGGCGTGCGCGATATCGCCGAGGCTCCTGAGACGCTTTACGAAACCCTCGCCTGCGTGCTGAAGACCCAGGAGGACCGCGCTCAGATCGATCGCACGGTTTTCACGCGCCTCGTGGCGAAAGTCGCATGAGGACGCCCACCGCCGAATCGCTGATCACACGGCGCCTCGCCGCCTTCTCGGCCACGCTGCGCGATGCGGGCTTCACCCTCGGCATGAAGGAGAGTGAGGATGCCGCGCGCATTCTCGCCTCCCCGCTTGCGCGCAGCCCCACAACATTGCGCCCGGCCTTTCGCGCGCTCTTCGTCGGAAGGCGCGCCGAGTGGGAACGGTTCGATGCGATCTTCGATGCCGCCTTTCTCGGCAGGCGCCTGCGCCGGGCAGTGCGCACGCTCGGCACGCCACCCGCGCGCGGCCCGCGTTCCTTGCGTGAGCTTGCCGCCGGAAGCCACGCAAAGCCGCGCGAGGCGATGGAAGAGGCGGCGTCTTCCACAGAGGAAGCCGACATTGTGGGCGAAGGAACCGGCATGCAGGGCGGCGCCTCGGCTTCCGAGGGCAATGTTGCGCGCGATCTCCGCCGCATCGCCGATCCGGATCTCCTCGCAGAAGCCGAAGCGGTGGCGCGGGATCTTACCGCCCGGCTCCTCGCCCGCCATGCACGGCGAAGGCGCCGCACCCGCCATCACGGAAGGCTCGATCTCCGGCGCACCATCCGTGCGAGCCTCGGCCATGGCGGCACCCCTTTTACGCTCGCCTGGCGCCGCCCACGGCTGCTTCCGCTCCGCATTGCGATGCTCATCGATGTTTCGGGCTCGATGGCGCCGTACACACCCCTCTTCCTCCGCCTCGCGCTCGGGTTCGTGCGCAGCGCCGCCAAAGTCGAAATCTATCTCGTCCATACGCGCCTCGTCGCGGTGGCGGAGGCGATGCGCGACCGGGACCGGATGCGCGCGCTCGACCGGCTCACGCTTCTCTCGAAAGGTGTTGGCGGCGGCACGCGTCTCGGCGAATGCCTCGCCCAGTTCAACCGATTTCACGCACCCCGGGCACTCGCCGGACGTTCGGTCTGCCTCATCGTCTCGGATGGGTACGAGACCGGCGAGCCGGCGCAGCTCGGTCGCGAGATGGAAGCGCTCCGCCGTCGTTGCCGCCGGCTCGTCTGGCTGAACCCGGCCGCCCTTTCTCCGGGCTACGAGCCCACCGCACGCGGCATGCGGGCGGCCCTTCCGCATATCCGCCTCTTCGCGCCAGCCGGCACGCTCGAAAGCCTTGTGGCGCTGGCCGAACCCTTCGCCCGGCTCTGATCGGATCACCGCCATGATCCAGACCGACGAGATTTTCGATCTGATCGGCACGCTGAAAACCGAGGGAGCGCGGTTCGCAATCGCGACGGTGGTGCGCACGGTCTCGCTCACCGCCGCCAAGGCGGGTGCGAAAGCGGTGATCCGCGCGGACGGAACGATCGAGGCGGGATGGATCGGCGGCGGCTGCGCGCGCGGCGCTGTGCTGCGTGCCGCTCGCGCGGCGATCGCGGATGG
>JASHVY010000051.1 GCA_030044345.1 Acetobacteraceae bacterium
AGCGCATCGCTCTGGCCGACCGCGGGGCTGCCCTGGTTGTCCGCCCAGATCACCTCCACCTTGGCGCCCCCGAGCCGCGGCAGCCCCGATGTCGCGGCCAGCAGCAGGGGTGCCAAGTCCGGGTGCGGCGTATTGATGATATCGAGCACGAGCGTGATACCCTGCTTGATCGACTGTCCGGCGGACCCGGCATTGCCGGTCAGCGGCTCGATACAGCCGATTCTCACCGGCGCCGCCGCTTCTGCCATCGCCGGCAGCGCCGCGAGCGCCGGAACCGCCAAAATGCCACGCCGGGTGATCAACATCCCTAGCACTTCCCCTCGTTCTTTCCACGTCTTGCCGCAAGCCTAATCGAGAGATTCTTCACGTGAAACCCTGCCAAGGCATATGACACGCGCATAAATCAGGAAATGTCGGGCTTGCCGGCCGCCCTCTCTGCCGGCACCTATGGCCGCATGCGAAGCGCCCTCACCGCGCCGCTCACCCTGCCGCACCGTCTCTGGCGCCTGCTGCCTGCGGGCGGGCGGCGACGGCTGTTCGCGGAAACGACGGCGCTTCTCGCGCCGCGCCCGGACCGTGCCATGCCAGCCTCCGGTGCCGACCTCCCGACGGGCCTTATCGTCGCCGGTGAGCTTTCCCGCTCCTCCGGCCTCGGCGAGGGCGCGCGGCTGATGCTGAAGGCGCTCGAGCATCTCGGGATCGGCGCCTGGCCGCTCGACATCACCGGCCCGATGTGGCCCGGCGCCGCCTCCGACCTCCCGCCACTTGCATCCGCCACGCCGCCCGAAGGCGCCGGTCTCGTGCTCACCGTCAACCCGCCCATGCTGCCCTGGGTGCTCTTGCACCAGAACCGCCATCTCATCCGCCGCCGCCGCGTCATCGGCTATTGGAGCTGGGAGCTGGAATCGGTGCCGCCGACCTGGCAGGTCGGTCCGCGCTTCGTCCATGAGGCCTGGGTCCCCTCGCACTTCACCGCACGCGCCATCGAGCCGCTGCTGCCCGGCCGCGTTCGCGTGGTGCCGCATCCGCTGGCCATCGCTCCGCCCGCGCCCGCCGCGCGGGATCGCCAGGCCTTCGGCCTGCCTGCCGAAACCGTCATCGTGCTCGTCTCGTTCAGCATCTCCTCGAGCTATGTGCGCAAGAACCCGCTGGCGGCCGTGGCTGCGTTCCAGGCGGCTTTCGGCAACCGCCCCGACCGGTTCCTGCTGATGAAGGTCGGCAACCCGTCATCGGCGCCGGAGGATTTTCAGGAACTGGCCGCGGCTCTGGCCGGGTTGCCCAATGCGCGCCTCTTCACAGAGACCTTGTCCACCGCCGACAACCATGCCCTCATCGCCGCCGCCGACATCGTCCTCAGCCTTCATCGCAGTGAGGGCTTCGGCCTCGTCCCGGCCGAGGCGATGCTCCTCGGCAAGCCGGTGGTCGCGACCGGCTGGTCCGGCAATCTCGATTTCATGGACGAGGAGAGTGCTGCCCTGGTCGGTTATCACCTTATCCCGGCGTCCGATCCGCGCGGCGTCTTCGAGGCGCCCGGCGCGGTCTGGGCCGAGCCGGATATCGGGGAGGCCGCCCGCCATCTCACCCGCCTCGCGGACGATCCCGCCGCCCGGGCGGGCCTCGGCGCCCGGGCCCGCGCCACGGCGCTTGCCCGCCTCGGCACGGCCCCGCTCGAATCCGCGCTGGCCGGGATCGGTCTCGAGGCGCGCCGGTGAGGGTCTTCGTCTGGCATTGGGGCCGTTATGGGGCCGGGCCGCGCTTCGCCGCCGATCTCGCCGCCGGCCTCGGCCGCCTGCCCGGTATCGAGACGGTCCTCTCGCTCTCCGCCCAGGCCGAGCTTCTCCGCGGCCCGGCACCGCCCGATTGCGCGCTCCCGTTCCCGACCTATGACAGCCTTGTCGGTCTGCTTGGCCGGCTCACCACGGCCCCCTGGCTGATCGACGGGCTTGCGCGCCGGATCGGCACCCTCGATCCCGCGGCCGCCGTTTGCGCCATGCCCGCCCCCCTCGATCTGCTGATGGCGCATGTGCTGCAACGTCTTCGCGTTCCCTTTGCCGTCGTCATCCATGACGCGGAGACGCATCCGGGCGATGGGCTTCCCCTGCAGATGCACATGCAGCGCCGGCTCGCCCGCCGCGCCGCCGTGCTGGTCGCACTTTCGCCCCATGTCGCGGCCCGGCTGCGCGCCCAGTGTCTCGGCCCCGGCCAAAAGCTGCTGCTTGCCTCCCATCCGCCCTTCGATTTCGGCACCGTGCCCCCACGCCGCGCCCATGATGGGCCGCTCCATCTGCTGTTCTTTGGCCGGCTCCTTCACTACAAGGGTCTCGACCTGCTCGCCGCCGCGCTCAAGCGCCTGCCTTCCGGCCTCTTCACGGTCCGCGTGGTGGGGCGCGGGCCCGCGAGCCCGACGCTCGAGACGCTCGCCGCGCTCGATTTCGTCACCGTCGAAAATCGCTGGGTCCCGGAAGAGGAGATCGCCGCCCTGCTCGGCTGGGCGGACGCGATCGTGCTGCCCTATCGCGAAGCGAGCCAGAGCGGTGTCGCGGCCGGCGCGCTCGCGGCCGGACGCTGGGTGGTGGCAACGCGCGTCGGCGGTCTCGAAACCCAGCTCGAGGCGGAAAGCCTTGCCTGCCTTGCCGAGCCTGATCCTGTGTCCCTTGCCGATTGCCTCGTTCGCCTCGCAAGCGAGCCGATCCCGCCGCCACGCCTCGCCTCATCGCCCAAGGCCGCCTGGAGCGCATTCGGGGAGCGGCTGCTCGCCGAGCTCGTCCCCGGCCGTGCCCCATCCCTGGCTTCCGCCGATCCGGCGCGGCACGATGAAGTGAGTCCTGTCTGAGATCAGCCGGAGCTGCCGCCCGATGTCCGTCCGTATCGTCGCGGTGCATGAACGCACCGCCCCGATCGCCTCGACTATCCGCAACGCCTATATCGACTTCTCGCGCATGACGACGAGCCTGGTCGCCGTGGAGACGGACGTGATCCGCAACGGCCGCCCGGTCATCGGCTATGGCTTCAACTCCAATGGCCGCTATGGCCAGGGCGGGCTGATCCGGGAGCGTTTCGCCCCGCGCATCATGGAAGCGCCGCCTGCTGCGCTGCTCGACGAGGCGGGCGAGACTCTCGACCCCGACCGCGTCTGGGCGGTGATGATGGCGAACGAGAAGCCGGGCGGGCATGGGGAGCGCTCGGTCGCGGTCGGCACGCTCGATATGGCGATCTGGGACATCACTGCAAAAATCGCCGGGAAGCCCCTGTTTCGCCTGCTTGCGGAGCGCGCCGGCCGAGAGGCCGATCCGCGCGTCTTCGTCTATGCCGCCGGCGGCTATTACGATACGGGCAAGGATTTCACGGCCTTGCGCGGCGAGATGCGGAGCTATCTCGACCGCGGCTATACGGTCGTGAAAATGAAGATCGGCGGTGCTGCGCTCGCCGAGGATTGTCGGCGGATCGAGGCGGTACTGACCGAGATCGGTCCCGACGCGCAATTGGCGGTGGATGCCAATGGGCGGTTCGATCTCGAGACCGCCATCAGCTATGCCAAAGCACTACGCGACTATCCTCTCTTCTGGTACGAGGAAGCCGGAGATCCGCTCGACTTTCAGCTCCAGGCGACTCTGGGAGAAATCTATCCTGGCCCGATGGCGACCGGGGAAAATCTCTTCAGCCATCAGGATGCTCGCAACCTCATTCGCTATGGCGGGATGCGGCCGGACCGGGACTGGCTCCAGTTCGATTGCGCCCTTTCCTATGGGCTTTGCGAATATCGCCGCACGCTCGCCATGCTTCTCGCCCATGGCTGGTCGCCGAAGCGCTGCATTCCCCATGGCGGGCATCAGATGTCGCTTGCCATCGCCGCCGGCCTCGGCCTCGGCGGCAACGAAAACTATCCCGATCTCTTCCAACCCTATGGTGGTTTCCCGGACGGCGTGCGCGTCGAGGATGGGTTCGTGACCCTGCCCGAGCTGCCGGGCATCGGCTTCGAGGGCAAGGCCGCGCTCTGGCGCGAGATGGAATCGCTCGCGGTGTGAAAAGCGCGCCGCTCACCTGGCTGCTGTCCGAGCCTTATGCGGGCCTGCAGGCCCAAGGGCTTGGGCTCGCCGAGGCGGCAGGGCTCACCGCCGAGATCCAGCCCCTCATGCCCCGCGTGCCCTGGCGCTGGCTTGCCGCCCGCACCTGGCCCGCGCCGCTCGCCGCGGTCCGGATGGCCCCGCCCTTCCCCGAGCTTGTGATCGGCGTCGGCGGGGTTGGCGGTGCGGTCGGTGCGGCCCTGCGGCGGCGCGGCGTTCGCATGGTCCAGGTGCAGCATCCGCGCATGCCCCCCGATCGCTTCGACCTCATCGTCGCGGCGCGCCATGACGAGATTGCCGGTCCCAATGTCATCGTCACCCGCACCGCGCTCCATCGCGTGACGAAGGCGCGGCTTGCGGTGGCGGCCGCGCAATGGGCGCCGCGCTTCGCCTCGCTTCCGCGCCCGCTGGTCGCAGTGCTGGTGGGCGGGGCCAATGGCCGCTTCCGGCTCGACCGCACGATCGCCGGCCGGCTTGGAGGCGAGCTCGCGGCGATGATGCGGCGGGACGGCGTCGGCCTCGCCGCCACCCCCTCCCGCCGGACCGATCCGGAAGCGGCAGTGGCGCTCCAGAAGGCAGTCGCCCCACTCGGCGGCTATGTCTGGGACGGCAAGGGCGAGAACCCTTATTTCGGCCTGCTGGCGCTCGCGGATGCGATCGTGGTGACCATCGATTCGGTTTCGATGATCTCGGAGGCAGTGGCCACCGAGGCGCCGGTCATGCTAGCCCCCCTGCCCGGCCGGTCGCGGCGCAACCGGTTGTTCGTCGCGGCGATGGAGCAATGCGGCCGGGCGCGGCCCTTCGCCGGGCGGTTTGCACTCTGGTCGGTTACGGCGCTCAATGACACCGCCGCGGCAGCGGAGGAAATGCGCCGGCGCCTCGGCCTCGACTAAGACAGAGGGACGATGCTCGAGATTGAGACCTTCGACCAGCGGCGCGGCGGCAATGTCGTCTATAAGGCGCTTGCCCATCCGCTCGCCGCCGAGGCCGTGGCTCGCCTCTATGAAAGGCTCGCCGGCCAGGCGCCCATCGCCCTCTTCGATCCGGACGGCATCGCGCCGGCGCTGCTCGCGCTCTACCCCGATGCGCCGCCGCTTGCCGGCATCTTCGTGCAGGATGTGCGGGAGATCGGCGCCACGCGCGCCGGCTTGCGCTGCCGCTCCCTCTCCGAGCTTCGTGGCTCCGGCGCCCGCGCGGTGCTGATCGCCGCCTTCGACACCGCCCGCATGGAAAGCCGCATCGCTGACGCCGCGCCGCCAGGGGCAGCTGTCATCAGCCTCGATGCCGTTCGTTTGCCCGAAGCCATGCTCGGCAATCGCCGGCGCTATCTCGATCCGCTCAATTTCGCGACCAACTATGCCTTCTTCCGCGACCAGGATGGGCTTTCGACACGGCTGGTCACCGCCAATTACTGGGCGGGCTATGGCGCGCGCGATGTTCGGCTCTGGCTCCGGCTCTTCGGCGCCGGCGGCGAGGCGCTTGCGAACTGGGAGGAAAATCTGCCCGAGGGGCCGGGCGGAATCGCCATCGACAGCCGCGCGATCCGCACCCGCTTCGACCTTCCTGAATTCACCGGCCAGCTCTTCCTGCATGCGATCGGCGCGACCGGACATGACGTGGTGAAATACGCGCTCGATACGTTTTCCACCAATGGCGCGAGCCATCCGACCCTCTCCTGCACCCATGATGCGAATGCCTGGCCAGCCGCGCGCTATGCCGGTCTGCCGGCGCCGCGCGCCGATGAAAAAGTGCTGCTCTGGGTTCAGAACAGCCATGCCGCGCCGATTCCGTCGGGCGGCATCACCTTCGACCGAATGGGAGCGGAAGCGCCGGTGCCCTTGCCCGGCACCGTTCCTCCTTACGCGACCGTGGCGGTGGATGTCGCAAAGCTCCTGCCCGGCGTGCGCTGGCCGGCGCAGATCGAGGTGCGCGCCGGGCGGCATGTCGTGCGGCCGCGCTATGAAGTGGTGCGAAACGGGCGGCCGCATATCGCGCATGTCAATGTCGAGCGCGCCGATCTCCGCCCCGATCCCGGCCTTCATGCCCTCTCGAACCTGCTCGGCCGCGGCCATCTTCTTCCCTTTCCCGTGCTGCCGCGACGGCATTTCCGCAGCATCGTGCAGCCGACACCGATGGCGGAGACCCAGGCGACGCTGCCGCTCCGCCTCGACCTCTTCGACAATGCGGGCACGCGCATCGCCGAGCATTTCCTCGGCTGCCTGCCGCGCCATCACGACATCGCCCTCGATCTCGACGCGGTGCTTTCGGACGGCGCGCTCGCCGAGACGGGCGGCCATGCCGAGCTCGTTTATGATTTTCGCGACGGCGGCGAGGCGGATGGCTGGATGCACGCGCTGATGCGCTATGAGCATCGAAGCTCCGGCCACGCCGCGGAGACGAGCTTCGGCTCGCACATGTTCAACACGCTGATGACGTACAAGGACGAGCCGCAATCCTATACCGGGCCGCCGCCCGGCCTTTCGACCCGACTCTTCCTCAAGCTCGGCGAAGGCGGGCGGCGGAGCTTCACGGTGCTCATCTATCCGGCATCGGCGTCCTGGCATCCGCATTCGGAGACGGCGCTGCTGCTGCACGATTCCGCAGGCAAGGTGATCGCCGAGGAAAAGATCGCGATCGCCTGCTCGGGCTCGGCGATGATCTTTCCGGACGAGATTTTCCCCGCCTCCGCCATCGCCGCGACCGGCCCGGCCGGCTATGTGCTGATCCGCGATGCGACCTGCCGTCTCTTCGGCTATCACGGGCTGATGATGGGCGAAGGGATCTTCTCGCTCGATCACATGTTCGGATTCTAGATCAATGTCCGTCGCCGCGCTCCGGAGTGGCCGCGCCCGCTACGACGAGGTCGCGCTGCACGGAATCGTGGTGCTGGCGGGTGCCGTGCTGGCCTGGTTCTCCGTCTTCCGTCCTGCGGAGATGCCAGCCTGGGGGCCCTGGCAATTCTCCTGGCTCGAATATCTTGGAACCGTGCTGCCGCTCCTCTGGTACGCGCGGGGGGTCGTGCGCCTGCCGCCGTCGGAGCGGCCCGCTCTCTGGCGCCAAGCATGCTACATCATCGCCCTGGTCGCGATGTACGCGGTCGTGCAGACACGTCTCACCTACCTCTCCCTTCATCTCTTCATGGCGACACAGGCGCAGCAATTCGTGCTGCACGATCTCGGGCCGTTCCTGATCGCCGTTTCCTGGCCCGGCGCCGCCCTGAAAGCCGGGATGCCGGCGATCGCGCTGCGCTTTCTTCGCGCGCGACCCTTTGCCGTGCTGCTCCGCATCGTCCAGCAGCCGGTGATCGCGACATTGCTGTTCGCGCTGCTGATCGCGGCCCAGGTGGTGCCGGTGATCGTGCTCTGGGTGATGCTCGATTGGCGCCTGTTCGATGCGATGAATATCCTGATGGCGGCGGAGGGTGTTCTCTTCTGGTGCCTGGTGCTCGACCCGCGGCCGAAGCCGCCGGCGCCCATCTCCTTCTTCACCCGCATGCTCGTTGCCTTCTTCGGGATGATGCCGGTGATCCCGCTCGGCGCCTACGTCGCCCTGACCGGACAGGTTCTCTACCGCTATTACGATCTCTGTGGCCGGCTCTATCCCTGGATCAGCCCGCTGCATGATCAGCACATGGGTGGCCTGATCCTTTGGCTTCCAGGCGCGCTGATGGGCTCGATCGCCTTCCTGCTGCCGCTCAACGCGCTTCGCCTCGCCGAGGAGCGCGCCGAGCCAAAGACCAAGACACTCGTTCAGGTCGGCCGCATCCGCATCGACCCCAGCGCCTGGACCGGGCGGTAATCCCCACGAGAATTCGATTAAGTATTAGAGAGAAGGAACCTTCTTTTTCTGAAGAAAAAGAAGCAAAAAGACTTTTCTCCCGTTTTCCGGACCAGGCGCTGGCTGTGGACGACGAATGAAAGGATAAAAGTTCTTTGGTTCTTTCTTTCAAGAAAGAACAATTTTTCTTCTTTGCTTACCGCTTTTTGTTTTCTCGCGCGATTCAGCCCTGCGTAATTCCACGTCGGCCCTGAGGCACCGGGGGCGGGTTGGCGCTCGCCGGATCATAACCGGGCGCCCTTCCTTCTCGCGGCAAAAGCCGCTTCCGGATGTCGGTCTGGCAGCTCTTTTGCATTGCAGCAGGACGTGGATGTCCTGATCGCCGATACCGATTCCGAACGCGCCGCCATGCTTGCCGCACGGATCACCGAAGACGTGGCCGGCGCGCGCGTGCGGATCGCACCGCCGGGCCGCAATCTCGGCGAGCTCGTGCAGGCCGAGCGGCCGGATGCAGTGATCGTGGACATGGCGCGGCCCGACCGTGACAGTCTCGAGCAGGTGCGCGACGCGGCCGGGCATGGCGCGGCGGTGATGCTCTTCGTCGACGAGGACGATCCGGACTTCATGGAGGCGGCGATCTCCGCCGGGGTCGCTTCCTATCACGTCAATGCCGCCGCGATCCGCGACATCAAGCCGATCCTGCTGAGCGCGATCGCGCTCTTTCGCCGCTTGCGCGAGCGCGAAGCGCGGCTGGCGGCGTTGGAGAAGGAGATCGAGGAACGGCGGCGGATCGAGGCGGCAAAGCGGCTTCTCATGCAGCGGGACGGGTTGAGCGAACGCGCCGCACATCGCTTCCTCCAACGCCGGGCCATGGAGCGGCAGATGCGGCTCGCCGACCTCGCCCGCGCCCTGCTCGCCGAGGCCGGAAAGGAACTGACATGAGCGAAGGCACGATCCGGCTCGGCATCCTGCGGCTACTCGACTGCGCCGCCCCGATCATTGCGGAGGAGCGCGGCCTCTTCACGGCCGCGAGGCTCGATGTCGCGGTAATGACCGAGCCCTCCTGGGCGAACATCGCCGACAAGCTTGCCTATGGGCAGCTCGATGCGGCCCTGATTCTTGGCCCGCTGGCACTTGCCATGATGCTCGGTCTTCGCGGCCGGCCCACCGACCTCCGTGCCGCCGCCCTGATCAGCCGGGAGGGCAATGCCGTCGTCCTTGCGCCCGTACGCGTCCGGCGCGAGGAAAAGCCGCGCTTCGCGGCGGTTCACGCCTATTCGAGCCACGATCTGCTGCTCCGCGACTTTCTCTCCGGGCAAGGCGTCCGCCCCGGCCGGGATGCTGCGATCATCGTGCTGCCACCGGCGGAGATGCCGGCCGCGCTCGCCTCCGGGGCGATCGATGGCTTCTGCGCAGGCGCCCCCTGGGGCGCGGTCGCCGAGGCGGCGGATGCGGGGCGGATCGTCGCCACCTCGAGCACGCTCGCCCCGGGGCATGCGGAGAAATTCCTCGTCCTGCGTGGCGATCTTGCCGACCAGGCTCCACATCTTGCCGCTCGCCTGCGTGCCGTTCTCGGTGAGGCGAATGCGCGTCTGAGAGCCGACCCGGAGCAGGAGAACCTCGCCCGACTGCTCTCCGCCTCCGGCCGGCTCGGTCTCGCTCCGGAAATCCTGCTCCGCGCGCTCCGGCAGGAGAGCCCCGGCCCGGTTTTCATGACCGGCCAGGGCCTCGCGCCGCGCGCGGCGGACGTTGCCTGGCTCCTTGCGATGATGCGCCGGCACGAGCTCCTGAACGGCGTGGACGAGAGGGATATCGAGGAGGCCATCAGCCGGTTCGTGGGGAGGCT
>JASHVY010000508.1 GCA_030044345.1 Acetobacteraceae bacterium
GAACGGCTGCCCGGCAACTTGCACCCGGCCGCGCCGCTGCTAAATTGCCCTCGGGCGGCGGCAGGCGGCGGCCCGTTCCGCCGTTTTTTCTTTGCCGGAGCCAGTGACACAACGCCACGAACAACAAGAAGGATCTTCGCGGTGGCCAATGAAAAGTCGCAGAATGTTCAGGATGTCTTCCTGAACCATGTGCGGAAGAACAAGACGCCCGTCACCATTTTTCTGGTCAACGGCGTCAAGCTCCAGGGCATCATCACCTGGTTCGACAATTTCTCCGTCCTGCTGCGGCGGGACGGACATACCCAGCTCGTTTACAAGCATGCGATCAGCACGGTGATGCCCGGCGCACCCATTCAGCTCTTCGATGCGAGCCGCAGCGACGCCGCTTCGGGAGCGTCTCCGGGTGCGGGCATGAACGCGCTGCGGGAGACCGTGACTGCCGATAGCTGAAAGCGGGCGCGCTACCCCCGCACGGGGATCCGCCCAAGGGTCGATGGGGCCCGTCAGAGCTGCGGTCGTTCTTCCGTGGGAACGAAGCGCCGAGGCGCGCGCGGCCTCCGCCCGCCTTGCGGAAGCGGTCGGCCTCGCCGCCTCGATCGGTCTCGTCATCGTTCATCAGGCGGTGATCCAGCTTCGTGAGCGCCGGCCAGCCACGCTCTTCGGGGAGGGCCAGGTCGAGGCGCTCGGCGCGGTGATCGCGAACGAGGCGATCGCCGTTGCGGTGATCGATGGTCCGCTTTCAGCAGTGCAGCAGCGCAATCTCGAGCGTGCCTGGAAGTGCAAGGTGATCGACCGCACCGGGCTCATCCTCGACATTTTCGGAGAGCGGGCACGCACACGAGAAGGCGCGCTCCAGGTCGAGCTCGCGCATCTCGAATATCAGCGCTCGCGGCTGGTGCGATCCTGGACCCACCTCGAACGTCAGCGCGGCGGCTTCGGCTTCTTGGGCGGCCCCGGCGAGACGCAGATCGAGGCGGACCGACGGCTGATCGGCACGCGCATCGCGCGGTTGCGCGGTTCGCTCGAGGATGTGCGGCGGACGCGCGCCCTGCACCGCGAGGCGCGCCGGCGCGTGCCCTATCCCGTGGTCGCGCTCGTCGGCTACACCAACGCCGGCAAATCGACGCTCTTCAATGCCCTCACCGGCGCCGATGTTTTCGCCGGCGATCAACTTTTTGCAACTCTCGATCCGACGATGCGGGGGCTGTCGCTCCCCTCCGGGCGCAAGGCGATCCTCTCGGACACGGTGGGCTTCATCAGCGACCTGCCGACAGAGCTCGTCGCCGCGTTTCGCGCCACGCTCGAAGAGGTTGCGGAAGCCGACGTGATCCTGCACGTCGCGGATGCCGCCCATCCCGAGACCGTGGTTCAGCGTGCCGATGTGACCGCGGTGCTCGACGGCATGGCCGAGGCCGGAATGCTCGACGGGGATTGGCGGGCGCGCACGATCCTCGTGCTCAACAAGGCGGACCTTCTCGGCGGCATCGGCCATCTCGCCGCGCGCGAGCCGGGCGCGGTCGCGGTTTCCGCCTTGACGGGCGAGGGCCTGGCAACGTTGAAGACGCTGATCGACGCCCGCATCGGCGCGGCCATGGAAGAGGCGGAATACAGCCTCAAGCCGCAGGATGGGGCGGGCCTTGCCTGGCTTTACCGCCATGGCGAGGTGATCGCGCGGAATGATACGGAAGAGGCGATCCGCGTGCGCGTGCGGCTGACCCCGGCCGAGCGGGCGCGGTTCGAACAGAGAAACCTGACGGAGAGGAACGTCTCGGCATGATCCATTCCATTGAGGCACTTGTCGTCCGGCGCGTGGAGGAATTGAAGCCGGTTCCGGAAGATGCCACGGCGCGCTTCGGCACCACCTTCACCGACCATATGTTCCTGATGGAATATGACACGGGCGAGGGGTGGCACGATCCGCAGATCGCGCCGATGGGCGAGCTCGTTCTCAGCCCGGCGACATCGGTGCTGCATTACGGACAGGCGGTGTTCGACGGGCTCAAGGGGTTCCGCTCCGCCGATGGCGAGATCCGTCTCTTCCGCCCCGACGCGCATGCCGCGCGGCTGCGCCGCTCGGCCGAGCGGCTCGCCATCCCGCCGATCCCCGATCCCTGGGTGGTGGAATCCTTCCTCCGCCTCGTCGATATCGATCGCCGCTGGGTGCCGGCCGGGCCGGGCACCGCGATCTATCTCCGGCCGACGATCATTGCCGCGGAGTCGGCGATCGGGCTGCACTCCGCCTCCTCCTATCTTTATTTCCTGATCCTCTCGCCGGTCGGCGCCTATTACGCGGAAGGGTCGAACCCGGTCAGCATCCTCGCCACCGAGGAATTCGTGCGCGCGGCTCCGGGCGGGCTGGGCGAGGCGAAGACCCCCGCCAACTATGCGGCGAGCCTGCTCGCCGCCGATCATGCCATCGCGCGAGGCTTCACCCAGGTCCTCTGGCTCGATGCGATCGAGCATCGCTTCGTCGAGGAGGTGGGCACCATGAACCTGATGGTGCGCATCGGTGAGGAGGTCATCACCCCGCCGCTCGCCGGCACCATCCTGCCCGGGGTGACGCGCGATTCCGCGCTCACGCTCATGCGTTCCTGGGGGCTCACGGTGAGCGAGCAACCGCTCGCCATCGAGACGCTCATCGCAGCGGCGAAGGATGGGACGCTTGCCGAGGTCTGGGGCACGGGCACGGCAGCGGTCGTCTCTCCGGTCGGCGAGATCGGCTGGCGCGGCGAGCGCATCCGCGTCGCCGACGCGCGGCCGGGCGCCGTGACGCGCCGCCTCTATGAGGCGCTGACGGCGATCCAGTACGGCACCGCGCCCGATCCCTTCGCCTGGACGGTGACGGTGCCGGCTTATAACTGAAAGCCCCTTCACCCGCTTCGTTGTTCAGCCTTGGGCTCAGCCCCGGCACTGACTTCCGGGGCAAACGTTCAGGGAAACTTCGCGGAAGGCTCGGGGTCCAGGGCTCGCCGAGCAGGCGAAAGCGTGATCGCCGAAGGAAGCGGACGCATCCCGCTTTCGGTTCGCTTGCGGGCAACCTCATCCAAGGTTGGGCGGCTTCGGCCCGATGCGTTCCGGCTTCAGGGCCTCTCCCGATATCGTGGCCCCGATATCGTGGCGATGAAGGCCCGCAGGTCAGCCAACATCAGCTCCGGTTGCTCCAGAGCGGCAAAGTGGCCGCCCGCCGACCAAGCTGGTGTGTCGCGCTTCTCTGATTCTGAGTACTAGGCACACTCGTCAATCTGCTTGGCCTCTTCGATTCGCCGTGCGAGCAGGCTGGCAAAAACGAGATATTGGATTGCCTTTTCTGATGTAAGGTCATGAGCAAGACTGTGAGTCTTTGGGTTGCGTATTCCTTGGTAAGCTCCTTTGAATATCTGCATAAATCCCTTTTGGTCATTTCGACCTGATTCTGTAGCAATCTCGTCGAGAATTAGGACTGGGTTTTGCAAAGAGAAAACGTTCCCAACGAGCTCATCTCCATCGCCCACGCGCTTGCTTCGCGTACGAATGAAATCAAAAACGGCCGTAATTGAGTTAAGCACCGCTTCTCGAAGGTGTCCGTTTTGGAATAACTGATATGAATGCTCCATAATGACAGGGTGCAAAAGACTTTCGAAACCGATTTGGCGGGGATCCTTACTTTCGGTAAGGAGATGATCGTCTGCTCGCCTCTCCAACTCGGGTAAATCGCGATCGACAATATCTCTATAGTCACAATCCATTCCAAATCCAATATGACGTCCAAGGTTTTCCAAATGCTCATCTGGATATCGGCGACGCCAATGGTCCCATAACTGCTGATAGTCCATCTTTAAGTATTCTTTAATGGAAGCTACCGACTGACAGTCGCCTTTTTCATAGAAAAGAAGAACATCTTTTGCTTTCCGCTCTATTGCACGGACTAAGTTTTTTGTTGATAGATACCACTCAATCATTGCTACACCAGTCTTACGGAGAAGCGGAGCGATCCGCCAAAGCCTGAAGGGAAGTCATGAAATTGATCACCAAACTAACCAGCCGTGAGTACCGGAAGCGCAGAAAGACGCGTCGGACGACCACCACAGTCGCATTCCCAAACAGGCTCTCAGCCCCTGGCGGAAACGCCCAGTGCCCTCGCGTGATAGCGGAGATGATCCTCGATGAAGGTCGCGATGAAGAAATAGGAGTGGTCGTAGCCTTCCTGGCGGCGGAGGGTGAGGGGGATGGAAGCGGCCCGGCAGGCGTCTTCGAGAAACTCGGGATGGAGCTGCTCCTCAAGGAAATTGTCTGCCGTCCCCTGGTCCACCAGCAGGGAGGGCAGTCGCGCGCCATCCTCGATCAGGGCGCAGGAATCATAATGTCGCCAGGCCGCGCGGTCCGGGCCGAGATAGCCGAGCAGGGCCTTCTGGCCCCAGGGTGAGCGGATCGGCGCGGCGATCGGCGCGAAGGCCGAGACGGCGGCGAACCGGCCGGGATTGCGAAGCGCGATCGTGATCGCCCCGTGCCCGCCCATCGAATGGCCCATGATGCCCTGCCGGCCGAAGTCCGCCGGCAGCGCTTCGGCAACCAGGGCCGGCAGCTCGTTCTCGATATAGGATCGCATGCGGTAGTTCCGCGCCCAGGGCGCGATCGTCGCATCCAGATAAAAGCCCGCACCCAGGCCGAAATCGTAGGCGCCGGCCGGATCGTCCGGCACGCCCTCGCCGCGTGGGCTGGTATCGGGCGCGATCACCATCAGCCCGAGCCCGGCGGCGACACGCTGCGCGCCCGCCTTCACGGTGAAATTCTCCTCGGTGCAGGTGAGGCCGGAGAGGAACCATACCACCGGCACCTTCTCGCGCTCCGCCTGCGGGGGGATGAAGACGGAGAAGCGCATATTCGTGCCCGTTTCCGTCGAGGCGTGCCGATAGACGAGCTGCGTGCCGCCGAAGCTGCGGGCGCGGCTGACCGTTTCGAGCGTCATGCGCGTCCTCCTCTCCTTTGCGGCCAGCGCGATAGCATGGGCGAACCCAAGGGCGAAATCAGGGGCCGGCATCGCGTCTCTCGATATCGCGTCGCCCGATATCGCGTCCCTGGGGCCGGCAAAGATCGATTTCCGGTCAAGTGATGAAATCACCGGCATCGGGCAAGACGATGTTCGGCAATGAGATCGCCTTAATTGTCAGACATCCAGGCAAAATTTGATGTCCCGTTCCGGCGGACCGTCTGGCACGGGCCATGCAGAGCATGATCCGCGCGGCGAGGACGGAACCGAGCCGGGTTTTCTTGAGTCAAGAAACATTATAGATGATATAGAGATAAAACGAAGGCTGTCGGTGGATCCCATGGACGCATTGACGATCTCCGCCGCGGAGGCCTCCGTGGCGCTCTCGATCCGCAATCTCAGCCATGGCTTCATCGCGCCGGACGGCCGGATACGGCCCGTGCTCGACGGATTGACGCTCGAAATCGCGGCCGGCGAAATGGTCTCCATCGTCGGGCGCAGCGGTGCCGGCAAGACCACGCTCTTCAATCTCATCTCCGGCTTGATTTCACCGGCCGACGGCCGGATCGAGATCGGGGCCCAAAGGGAAGGTGGAGAGAGGGAAGATGGAGCCGGCTTCGTCGCCTATATGTTGCAGAAGGATCTGCTGCTGCCCTGGCGCACGGTCCTGCAAAATGCGCTGCTCGGCATTGAATTGCGCGGGGCGGTGACGGCGCGGCACCGGGCGAATGCCACCGCCATGCTGGAACGCTATGGCCTCGGCGCGCATCTGGATGCTTACCCCGCCGCGCTCTCGGGCGGCCAGCGCCAGCGTGTCGCGCTCACCCGGACCCTGCTCATCGAGCCCTCGATCCTGCTGCTCGATGAGCCTTTCTCCGCGCTCGATTATGAAACGCGGCTGATGCTCGAGGATGACGTGATGGCGCTGCGATCGGATCGCGGCATCAACGTCATCCTTGTCACCCACGATATCGAGGAGGCGATCGCCATGGGCGATCGGGTCGTCGTGCTCGGCGGGCGGCCGGGGCGGATCGTCGAGGACATCCCGATCCGCCTCACCACCCACGGCCGGCGCGATCCCGCGAACGCCCGCGAGGCGCCGGAATTCCGCGCTTATCACCGGCGGCTCTGGGCAGCCCTGAAAGGCACGGCCGAAGCGCCCGAAACTACCAAAACGCCCGAAACTGCCAAGATGTCAGAAACGACGGTGCCCGAGATATGAGCGGCGCCGCTTCGGCCGCGCGCTCGGCAATGGGCGAGCATCTCCCGAGTTTTCTCCTCGCCGTGCTCGTTATCGCGGCCTGGCAGGCTGCGGCTGCGCTGGGCTTCATCAATGGTCATCTGCTCGGCTCGCCCGCCGGCATCGTCATCTCGGCCGGGGAGGGTATCCGATCCGGGGATCTCATCTCCAACACGGCGATCACGCTCTACGAGACGCTCGCGGGGCTGGCGATCGGCAGCCTCGCCGGCACGGCCTCGGGCCTCCTGCTCTGGCTGGTGCCGCGAATCTCGAGGCCGGCCGAAGGATTCTCGATCCTCCTCAACGGTGTGCCGAAGATCGCGCTCGGGCCGCTGATCGTCATCTGGTTCGGCTCGGGCATGAGCTCGAAGATCTGGCTCGCGGCCGTCTCCACCTATGCGGTGGCGATGATCTCGGCGACCGCCGCGGTCCGCGAGCTCGACCGGGATCTTCTCAATCTCTTCCGCACCCTCGGTGCACGGCGCAGCGCCGTGCTCCGCAAGCTGATCCTGCCGAGCGCGCTTCCCTGGATCTTCTCGGCACTCAGGATGAATATCGGCTTCGCGCTGATCGGCGCCGTCGTCGGCGAATATATCGCCTCGCAGAACGGGCTCGGCCACGAGATCTTCGTCGCCGGCTCCCTCTTCGATCTCAACACCGTCTGGCTCGGCATCATCGTGCTGACGATGATGGCGATGCTGCTCACCGCGTTCGTCCGT
>JASHVY010000509.1 GCA_030044345.1 Acetobacteraceae bacterium
GCCGATGCAACCCTGCGCAGGCTGTCGCCGGGCGAGCAGCAAGCGGTGCGGCAGGCGGCCACAGATGGGGTCACCCATCAGCGCACCAAGGCCACCGCCGCCGCCGAGCAGGCTCTCGATGCGCTGAAGCAAAAAGGGGTCAAAACAATCGAGATCGATCGGGCGACGCTGACCGCGGAGGTCAAGCCCCTGTGGAAGAGCTTCACCGATCAGCACCCGGATACCAAACCGGTCCTGCAAGCGATCTTGAATGAGACCGGGGAAACCCTCTGACCGTGCCGGTGCCGGCATGGCGGGCACAACTGGAATGGGTGTTGGCGGGGGCTGTCGCGGGCTTGTGTGCCGTCATCCTGGCGGCTGGCGTCGTCGTGGTCGTCCTCGATGTCATATTCCGCTATTTCCTTTCGAACCCGCTGCAATGGAGTGATGAGGTCGCGATCGCCGTTCTGATCGCGATCACCTTCCTGGGCGGCGCTCTGGCGCTGCACCGCTCCGAGCACCTGGGCATGGGTTTGCTTCGCAATTCTCTGACCGGACGATGGGCGGACCGGGCGGACGGAGTCTCGGCTTGGATTGTTCTCGCTGTTTCCGTCTGTTTTACATGGTCGTCCGTGCCATTGCTGGAGAGCGTCGCGGGGCAGACCACCGTAAGCGGCCTTCTGCCTGCGAGCATCGACTACTATCCCCTGCCGATCGGCGGGGCGATCATGAGTCTCTTCGCGCTGTTCCACCTCTGCCGGGTACCACGACGGGCGCTGGGGGAATCGGCAATCGCGGTGGCTTTTCCGGTCGCGGTCTTCCTTGTCTGGGGGGCGGTCGCACCCGCCTCGGCGAGGACCGGCATTTGGCTCATGCTGGCGGTCGATATCGTCTGTCTGGCCGCGGCCGTGCCGGCGGCATTCTCTCTCGCCGCCGGCAGCCTGGGCTACATGGCGGTCACCAACTCGCTGCCGATCATCCAGTTCACCCAGGTGATGCAAACCGGGGTGAGCAGCTTCGTCCTGTTGGCGATCCCGTTCTTTGTCCTCGCCGGCCTGGTCATGGGGATCAACGGAATGTCGAGCCGGCTGATCGCCTTCCTCGATATGGTGATCGGCCGGGTGCGCGGGGGATTGAGCGTGGTGATGATCGCCGCGATGGCCGTGTTCTCGGGCATCTCCGGATCGAAAAGCGCCGACGTGGCGGCGGTGGGGTCCATCATGCTGCCGGCGATGCGCCAATCCGATTATGACGAGAATGATGCGGTGGCGCTGCTGGCCGCGAGCGCGGTCATGGGTGAGACGATCCCGCCCTGCATCAACATGATCATCCTCGGCTATGTGGCGAATGTATCGATCGGGGGACTGTTCATCGCCGGGCTGCTGCCGGCGGGCCTGATGGCAGCGGGGCTGATCCTGGTCGCCGTGCTGACGGCGCGCGGCCCGCGAACGCAGGCCCGCAAGGCGGCGTCACCCGGATCGTACCCCTTGGGACATATCCTGAGAACCACGAGCGGGGCGCTGGCCGGAGTCTTCCTGATCGTCATCATCGTCGGGGGAATCGTGGGCGGCGTGGCCACACCGACCGAGGTCTCCGCGGTCGCGGTGGTCTATGCACTGCTCGTCGGCGGACTTGCCTTCCGGGAGATGAGATGGAGCTCCTTCGTCGATTTCCTGACGCGCTCTGCTTCGCTTTCGGGAATGATTCTCTTCATCGTCGCCTCTGCCGAGATGCTGAGCTACCTGCTCACGGTCAACCTGATCCCGCAGAACATGGCGGCGGCCTTGGCTGCCATCGGGGCGTCTTCCGGGACATGGGTGTTCCTGCTGATCGCCATAGGGATGCTGATCGTGATGGGCTCGGTGCTCGAGGGCGCGCCCGCCTTGATCGTGTTTGCTCCCTTGCTGCTGCCGGCGGCCCAGAGGCTGGGGGTCAATCCGCTCCATTTCGGCATCTTGCTGGTCATTTCGATGGGCATCGGACTGTTCGCTCCGCCCGTCGGGGTCGGGCTCTACACCGCCTGTGCCGTGGGTCAAACCCCGGTCGAGCGGGTGGCGCGGCCAATCGCGAAATACCTGGCAATCATTTTCCTTGCCCTTCTTTTGATTGCGTTCGTTCCGGAGATTACCCTGGCACTGCCACGATGGTTGGGAGTTTCATGAGCGGGCGGCGCGAATCGATAAACAAAATTCGATAAACAAAAAGCGATAAGCCAAGAAGAGAAGTTGTTCTTTCTTGAAAGAAAGAACCAAAGAACTTTTATCCTTTCATTCGGAGTCTATAGCCAGCGCTTGGTCCGAAAAAACGGAGAAAAGTCTTTTTGCTTCTTTTTCTTCAGAAAAAGAAGTCTCCTTCTTTCTGATCCTTCATCGAAATGCATAACACGTTAAAACGGCAACCCGACATAATTCTCGGCAAGCATCGTCGGCGAGGCCGCCACCATTTCGAGCTCGGCATGCTGGCGGCGGCGATCGAAGTCGCTCACGCCTTCAAACCGATGCAGCATCGACGTCATCCACCATGAGAAATGCTGGGCGCGCCAGACGCGGGCAAGCGCCATCTCCGAATAGGAATCGAGCAGATCCCGGCGGCCGGCGGAATAGAAGGTCGAAAGAGCGCGCGAAAGAAGGAACGCGTCGGCAATCGCGAGATTGAGGCCCTTGGCGCCGGTGGGCGGGACGATGTGGGCCGCATCGCCGGCAAGGAAGAGCCGGCCGTAGTGCATCGGCTCGGCAACGAAGCTCCGCATCCGGATCACGCCCTTCTGGAAGATCTTTCCTTCCACAAGGCGAAAATCGGCGCCCGAGACGCGGCCATGAAGCTCGGACCAGATGCGATCCTCCGACCAGGAGTCCGGCGATTCCTCGGGGTCGCACTGGAAATACATCCGCTGCACCTCGGGCGAGCGGGTGCTGATCAGGGCGAAGCCGCGCTCATGGCTGGCATAGATCAGCTCCGGGGCGGAGGGAGGTGCCGCGACAAGAATGCCGAACCAGCCGAAGGGATAGTCGCGCTCGAAGACGCGGAGCGCGCCCACGGGAATGGCATGGCGGGCCGCGCCGGACGCACCGTCGCAGCCGACGATGAAGTCGCAGGCGATCTCGGCTTCCTTACCGTGCTGGAGGAAGCGGAGCGCAGGCGTGTCGGTCTCGAGGTCGTGGAACGAGAGGGTCTGGGCGGAGAAATAGATCGGCCCGCCTGCATCGAGCCTGGCCTTGACGAGGTCCTTGAGAACCTCGTGCTGGGCATAGATCGTGATGGATTTGCCGGTGAGGGCGGAAAGATCGATCCGGTGGAAGCCCTCGTTGAAGCGGAACCGGATGCCGTGATGAACCTGGCCCTCGCGGGCAAGGCGCTCGCCGAGACCGGCCTCGGTCATCAGATCGACCGTGCCCTGCTCCAGCACCCCGGCGCGGATCGTCGCCTCGATCTCCGCCCGGGTGCGGGATTCGATCACGATGGAATCGATGCTCGCGCGCGCGAGGAGGTGAGCGAGCATCAGCCCCGCAGGGCCGGCGCCGACGATCCCGACCGAGGCGCGAAGCAGTGTCTTTTCCTTACGTTTCGGCGAGCGGGTGCGTCATGTCCTCGGGGCGGACCCAGGCATCGAACTGCTCCGCCGTGAGAAACCCGAGCTTCAAGGCGGCATCGCGCAAGCTGATATCCTCCCGATAGGCGGTGAGGGAGATTTTCGCCGCCTTCTCATAGCCGATATGGGGATTGAGGGCGGTCACCAGCATCAGCGAATTGTCGAGATGATCCTTGATGCGTTTCTCATTGGGCGCGATGCCGCGGGCGCAATGTTTCTCGAAGGAGAGGCAGGCATCGGCCAACAAGCCGGCGGATTCGATCACGTTGTGCAGCATCACCGGCTTGAAGACATTGAGCTGGAAATTGCCCTGCGAGCCGGCGAAGGCCACGGCGTGGTCATTGCCGAAGACCTGGACGGCGACCATCGTCATCGCCTCGCACTGGGTCGGGTTGATCTTGCCCGGCATGATCGAGGAGCCGGGCTCGTTCTCCGGAATGTGAAGCTCGGCGAAGCCGGCGCGCGGGCCGCAGGCATACCAGCGAACATCGTTGGCGATCTTCATCAGCGCCCCGGCGAGCGTGCGCATGGCGGCACTGGCGTTCACCATGGCGTCATGCGCCGAGAGGGCGGCGAACTTGTTGGGCGCCGAGACGAATTTCTTCCCCGTTTCCTCCGCGACCTTGCGGGCCACCGTCTCGCCGAAGCGGGGATGGGCATTGAGGCCGGTGCCGACGGCGGTGCCGCCGATCGCAAGTTCGAAGAGGCCGGGCAGCGCGCGCTCGATCGCGGCGATCCCGTCATCGAGCTGGGCGACCCAGCCGGAGATGACCTGCCCGAGCGTGATCGGGGTCGCATCCTGAAGATGGGTGCGGCCGACCATGACGATGTGATCATTGGGCGCGATCTTCGCGGCCAGCGTTTCGCGGAGCACGTGAACGGCCGGAAGAAGGCGGTTCGCGATCTCATCCACCGACGCGATGTGCATCGCGGTGGGAAAGGTATCGTTCGAGGATTGGGAGTGGTTCACGTCATCGTTCGGATGGATCGGCTTCTTCGAGCCCAGAACGCCGCCCGCCATCTGGATTGCGCGGTTCGAGATCACCTCGTTCGCGTTCATGTTGGTCTGGGTGCCCGAACCGGTCTGGAAGACGACGAGCGGAAACTCGGAATCGAGCTTGCCGTCGATCACCTCCTGGGCGGCACGGACGATGAGATCGACCTTCTCCTTGGGCAGTTGGCCGAGCTCGAGATTGGCGAGCGCGGCCGACTTCTTGAGAATGCCGAGCGCCTTGATGACCGGGCGGGTCCAGCGGAACCGCTCGACCCCGATCAGGAAATTCTCGTGCGAGCGCTCGGTCTGGGCGCCCCAGAGATGGGCGGCGGGGACATGGACATCGCCGAGCGCATCCTCCTCGATACGGTAATCTCCGCTCTTCGCGCTGATCTCGTCCATGGGAAGCGCCTCCTCGGTCAGGGGAGACAGGACCATATCGCGGGCCGGTGGGCGGTGCCATCGCCGGAACCGTCCGGGGTTCCCTCTTCACCCCGCCCCCGACCTGCCGGATCATGCCGCGCGCCCGCCGCCCCAGTCGATTGCCCAGTCGATGCCCGATTGATAACAGTCCATGCCACGCACCTCGCCTTTCATGCAGCACGCCCGCCTTGTCCCCCGTCTTGCCAAGAATCTGCTCGCCCAGAATCTGCTCGCCCAGAATCTGCTCGCCGGCGGAGGCGCCGCGGCCTCCGCCCTCGCCTCCGCGCTCTGGATCGCGATCTGCTCGGCGGCGCCGGAATTCATCTGGCGCGGCCTTCTGATCACCTTCGGCCATATCGACCGCCCGACGGTCATCGCGGCACTCCTTGTCGGGCTCTTCCTCGCCTTCTTCATCGAGCCCGCGATCGAGCGCCTGCGCAGCCTGCTGCAGGGCTCGCATCACCCGGGCCATGGCACAGGCTGGCGGCGGAGCGCGCTTTTCACCGCCGCCATCGGGGTCGGCTTCGCCTTCGCCTCCTTCTGCCTGCACGCTGCGATGACCGCGGTCCTCGCCAGGCAGGAAGGCGCCCATGCGCCGAGCAGCGCCACCGTCGCCGCCGCCATCGCCCTGACCGTCGCCTGGGCCATCGTTCCCTTTGCCGTCACCCTCGCCTGGCTGAGCCTCGGCCGCCTTTGGCGTGCCGTGCCGCTCGGCATCCTGGCCGCCGCCTCTTCCTTCCTCGCCGGCTGGCTCTTTGACTGGACCATGCAGGACATCGCCGCCACCGCCATCCCCTGCCTGGCCATCCAGCTCCTCGGCTATCGCGCGGTCGGGGGCGAACCGCAGGAGCGCGCCTTCCTCCGCTGCGCCTGGAGCCTCGGCCGCGTGGCCGCGATCTGGCTCATCTTCGCCCTCCTGGTCGATGCGGTCCTCGGCTTCGCCCATCTCGACCGTTTTGCGTTCTATGACTCCACGAGCTTCTGGATGGATGTGCGCTTCTATCTCGGCTGGGCGCTCGGCCTGCTGTTCGCGCCTTTCCCCTTCCGCCCCACGCGGCCCGCCGCCGCGCTATAAGGCGGCAGGCCAAACGCGAATCCCCGCCATGCCCCATCCCCCCTCCGACCCGCACGCCGCTCTCTCCCGCTGCCCCTGGGCGGCCGGCTCCCCTGAAATGATCGCCTATCACGACCAGGAATGGGGCACGCCTCAGCATGACGACCGCGCGCTCTTCGAGCTCATCACGCTCGAAGGCGCGCAGGCCGGCCTCTCCTGGCGCACCATCCTCGCCCGGAGGCAGGATTACCGCCGGAGCTTCCATGATTTCGACATCGCGCGCGTCGCCGCGATGACGGACCGCGAGCTCGAAGCCCTGATCCGCCATTCCGGCATCATCCGGAACCGGCTGAAAATCTACTCGGTCCGCTCGAACGCCCAAGCCGCGCTGGCGGCGATCACCGCCCATGGCAGCCTCGATTCCTATCTCTGGTCCTTCGTCGGCGGCACGCCGATCGTCAATCGCTGGCGCGCGATGAAGGAGGTTCCCGCCAGCACGGCGCTTTCGGATTCGATGAGCAAGGCGCTCCGCAAGGCGGGCTTCCGCTTCGTCGGCTCGACGATCTGCTACGCCTTCCTCCAGGCGAGCGGAATGGTGGACGACCATCTCGCCGCCTGCTTCCGCGCCCGAACCGCCGCCCGCCTTTCATGATGCCGCAGCGGCGATTTCACGTGATCGTTTCGGCCCCAGGCTTGATGTCGGAGGAAGCGAGGTCTAACGGAATCCTATGGGTCCATTGCCGATTGGCCATCGTCCCTGCCGTCATTTGATGGGCCGCCGTCCCTTCCTCGCGGCCTCGCTCCTCTCAGCGGTGCCGCTTGCTTCCTGCGGCCAGGACCCGAAATTGCACAATGTCGATGTCAGCGGGACCTTTCCCCCGCTCGCCTTCACGATGCAGCGCACGAGCGACGGGCGGGAAGTCACGCAAGCGAATTATCGCGGCCGGGTCGATCTGCTCTATTTCGGCTACACGAGCTGCCCGGATGTCTGCCCGACGGCGCTCGCCAATATGGCGGTCGTCTTCAAGGATCTTGGCCCGCTGGCAAAGGACGTGACGCTGTTCTTCGTCACGGTCGATCCCAATCGCGATACGCTCGCCGTCCTCGCCCGCTATGTCGCCCTCTTCGCCCCCGAGATCGTCGGCCTGCGCGGCACGCCCGATCAGCTCGCGACCCTCGCAAGGCGATATCGGGTTGCCTATTCGGTCACGCCGGCAAGTGGGGACCACCCCTATCAGGTGTCTCACAGCGCCGCGATCTATGTCTTCGACAAGCAAGGCGCTTGCCGGCTGATCATTCCTTCGATGAGCAGCCGGAGCCCGGACATCTCCGGCACCGTGGCCGACCTGCAGACGCTGGTGAAGGAATCGCCGCCCGGCCTGCTCTCCCG
>JASHVY010000510.1 GCA_030044345.1 Acetobacteraceae bacterium
TCGAGCGCGGCGTTGAGATGGATTTCGCCCTGGCCGGCAAGCACCGTCTCCCCGGTCTCCGGCTCATGGGTAAGACGAAGCGAGGGATCTTCCTCCAGCAGCCGGGAGAGCGCGCCGGAGAGCTTGACCTCATCCTTGCGGTCGGCCGTGGCGATGGCGAGCGCATAGACGGGCGGCGGCGGCTCGGGGAAGGGCAGCGCCTCTCCGCCGAGCGTGGTGCCCGTGCTCACCTGGTCGAGCCGGCCAAGGGCGACGAGATCGCCGGCCACGGCCTCGGGAACCTTCTGCGCCTCGGGACCCGGAAAGCGGAGAATGCCGCCGACCCGTCCCTGCTCGAAGCTCGCTCCGTCCCGCACATTGCCGCGCCAGAGCCGGGCATAGGAGAGTTTTCCGGCATGGCCGGCATAGCTCGTCTTGAACACCTGAAGGAGCGGCGGGCCACCAGGTTCGATCGCGAGCCGCGAAGCGGCCGTCTCGGCGGGCTCGGGCGTGTCGTGGCGGAGCGCCTTCCAAAGCCGCGTCACACCATGGCTGCGTTCGGCCGATCCAACCAGCACGCCGGCGATGGCTCCGGCGGCAATATCCTTTTGCAGTCGCTGATAGACCTCGCCCGGGCTCGGCGCGATCCCTTCCAGCACTTTCTCGAGCAGCGCGTCGTCATGATCGGCCAGCGTCTCAAGCAGCGCCTCGCGTTCCGCGGCGGCCGTCTGGGACGGAACGCCGATCAGCTCGGAAACCTCGCCCGGGCGGTAGCGATAGGCGCGCTCCGAAGCGAGATCGACATAGCCCGTCACGATGTCCATTCCCTGCGGGTCCTTCTCGCGGATCGGCACCTGGCGAAGCACGAGCGGGCGGGTGGCCTCAGCCTGGAGCGCCGCCAGGCATTCCTCGAGCGGGGCCGCGAGCGTGTCGATCTTGTTGAGAAAGACGAGGAACGGGATACCCTCATCCTCGAGCTGACGGAAGATGGGACGAAGCGCGGGAGCGCGGGCGGGCACGGGCTCGGCGACGACCACCGCGATATCGCTTACCGCGAGCGCGGCGGCAGTCTCGAACGCGAATTCGACCGAGCCCGGGCAATCCAGCAGCGACCAGGAATCGCCGAGATAGCTCGCATGGGCAAGCCGGCTCTCGGTGGTCGTCTGGCGAACCCGGGTTTCGCCCGCGCGGCGCAGCGGCGCGCCGGTTGCGGCCATCAGCGCCTCGAAGAGGGTGGTCTTGCCCGCGCCGAGGGGCCCGATCAAGGCCGCCACGCGCGGACCATGTCCCGCGCCTTTGGATTGCCCATTCGCCATGATGGCTCCTCCCGCTTCTCGCTGTCTCGGCGTTGACCCGAGAGGCTAGAGCAGATCGCGGTCCGGTGGGAACAAGTCAGGAGCGGGCGAGGCGCTGTTCCCAGGCCAGGGCATGGCTGACGATGGTGGTAAGCTCGTCATGGCGCGGCCGCCAGTCGAGACGCTCGCGGATCCGCGTGGCGGCGGCGACGAGCCGGGCCGGGTCGCCCGGCCGGCGCGGGCCGATCCGCACCGGGAAATCCTTCCCCGACGCCGCCTTCACGGCCGCGATGACCTCGAGCACCGAGGCACCGTGGCCATAGCCGATATTGAGCGCGACACTCTCCCCGCCGCTTCGGAGATAATCGAGCGCGGCGAGATGGGCGTCCGCCACGTCGCTCACATGGACATAATCGCGCAGGCAGGAACCGTCCGGCGTCGGGTAGTCGGTGCCGTGGACGATGAGCTCCGGGCGTTTGCCGAGCACGGTCTCGGCGGCGAGCTTGACCAGATGGCCGGCATGGTTGCTGGCCTCGCCCGAGCGCAGCGCAGGATCGGCGCCGGCGACGTTAAAATAGCGGAGCGCCGCGAAGCGGAGCCCACGCGCGGCCGCCGCATCGGCCAGCATCGTCTCGACCATCAGCTTCGAGGCGCCGTAAGGCGAGACCGGCTGCTTGGGCGCCTCCTCCGGGATCGGCACCAGCTCGGTCTCGCCATAGACGGCGGCGGTCGAGGAGAAGAGAAGGTGCGGCACGCCGGCTTCGATGGAGGCCTCGATCAGGGTGAGCGATTTGGCGGTATTCTCCTGATAGTAGAAGAGCGGCCGCCGCACGGATTCCGATGGGGCGATGCGGGCGGCGAAATGGGCGACGGCGTCGATGCGGAAGCGGCGGAAGAGATCGGCCAGGAGCGCCGGGTCGCCGATATCGCCGACGATGAGATGCGCCGCCGGCGGCACCAGGGTTTTGAACCCTTCCGAAAGATCGTCGAGCACCACCGCCTCCTCGCCGCGATCGAGGAGTGCGAGGACGAAGTGGCTGCCGATATAGCCGGCTCCGCCAGTCACCAGCACGGGCATGCGGAGCCTATGGCACAGGGCGGACGGCATGGGCAGTCGGGGGAGGCCCCGATCGCTACAACTGTAAATGAAATTCTCTTTGCTGTTCGGCATGCAGTCGAGCAGCCGTGCAACGCAGTTACTGAATATTGTCGAGCAACTTCTGTGCCCTTGCCGTGTCATCAAGAGACGTTTAGATGAGCCGATCCAATTCGCGTAAGAGTTGACGCTCACGGTCAGTGGGGCGGGTTTTCATGTTCCGGGGCACCCCGGCGTGGACGAGGTACGGGGATCGAATCTGCTCAATCGGGACCACCATCCGGCGCCGGCGGGCGCCGAAGATCAGCGGCGGCGACATCATCTTCTGATTGCAGGGACAGGACGGGCAGGAACAAGCGCGCTGGTCCGCTATCTCACCGGGCTCGGCCTCGATACACATCTTTCCCGTCGCGGCGAGGCATCCTTCTGGGATGAAGAGGCAGAGGCGGGCCTCGAGGATATTCCTCTGTCCGCGGCGACGCGGGACCCGCCTTATGTCATCAAGTCGCCCTGGTCGTACCAGGTTGCCCAGGAGATGCTGGACGACCCGGAAATCGCGCTCGATGGCGCGATTCTGCCGGTCCGCGAGCTCATGGAGGCGGCGGCAAGTCGTTCGATTCGCGAATTCCAGGCGCAGCACCAGAGCCTGCCCTGGCTGGCGAACACCGCGAGCACCTGGGAGCATTGGGGGACGACGCCGGGGGGCGCCATCTATAGCCTGAACCCGACCGATATCGCACGGCTGCTGGCGGTCGGGTTCCATCGGCTGATCGAGCGCCTCCTTCAGGCCGATGTGCCGATGGTGCTGCTTGCCTTCCCGCGCTTTGCGACCGATCCCGACTATCTGCACCGGACGCTGGCGCCTGTGCTGCCGGTCTCGGTTCCTGCCCCGCAGGCGCGCGCGGTGCACGAGGCGACCTTCAGGGCGGAGAAAGTGAGGGTCGTGCGCGAGCTCGGCGCATCGGAAAGGCCGGGCTCGCTGGCGGAGGGGATCCGGGGGCCGAGCCTTCACGAGCTGGAGAAGGCGGCGCTGAGCCGGGAGATCATGCGGCTTCGCAAGCAGCTTGACGCAGCGACGGTGGGGCGGAATGTGCTGGCGCAGGGACGGGACGCGATGGCCCAGGAGCGGGATGCACTGCGCGAGCGCTTCGAAGGGATGGAGGTACGCGCGGCGGAGGCGGCGGTCGCGAGAGATGCCGCCATGGCC
>JASHVY010000511.1 GCA_030044345.1 Acetobacteraceae bacterium
GGAGCCCTCTCCGGCAGCGGCGAGGGACGGATCGGGATTACGCTGGCCGTTTGACGGGCCGAACCAGAGTTTGATCGCCCTCGTCTTTTCCTTTGGCCTGAACGGATACCCGGGGGTGAGCCCCGAATGACAAGCAGAGGCGTGGAAAAGATGAAGAACGATACCATTGGCGTCGATATCTCGAAAGACCATCTCGACACCCACCGTCTGGCTGACGGCGCGAGCCGGCGTTTCGCCAACGACAGGCGCGGTCACAAAGCGCTCATCGACTGGCTCGCCGAGGCGCCGGCAAATCGTGTCGTGTTCGAGCCGACCGGCCCTTATCATCGCGCCTTCGAACGGGCGCTGGGCGAAGCCGGCGTTGCGTTCGCCAAAGTCAATCCACGTCAGGCGCGCCGCTTCGCGGAGGCAACCGGCAAGCTGGCAAAGACCGATCGCCTGGATGCGGCGATGCTGGCTCGCATGGGCGCGATGCTTGAGCTGGAGACCCGCCCGGCGCGCAGCGCGGCCTTGCTGGCGCTCAAGGAGCTTTATATCGCCCGCGAGGCGCTGGTGAAGGATCGCACCGCCGCCAAAAACCGCGCCAAGAGCCTCACCCTCTCGCTCTTGAAACGGCAGAATGCGCAGCGCCTCGAACAGATCGAACGTCAGATCGCCGCCCTCGAAGCCGCCATCTCCCAGATTGTCGAAGCCGATGTCGGCCTCGCCCGCCGCTTCGCCATCCTGACCAGCATTCCCGGCATCTCAAACATCACCGCCTTCGCCCTGCTGATCGAAATGCCCGAGCTCGGCGCTCTCGAAGCACGACAGGCCGCGAGCCTCGCCGGGCTCGCCCCGATCGCGCGCCAGTCCGGCCGCTGGACCGGTCGCGCCTTCATTCGCGGCGGGCGTGCCAGCGTGCGCCGGGCTCTCTACATGCCCGCGCTCGTCGCCACCCGCTTCAATCCAGACCTCAAAGCAAAATACGCTCAGCTCATCAATGCCG
Organism: Acetobacteraceae bacterium; assembly: GCA_030044345.1. Taxonomy (GTDB): domain Bacteria; phylum Pseudomonadota; class Alphaproteobacteria; order Acetobacterales; family Acetobacteraceae; genus JAKAWQ01. The sequence goes on from JASHVY010000511.1 coordinate 986, forward strand.
GAAAACCCGCCAAGCTCGCCATCACCGCTCTGATGCGCAAGCTCATCGTCCTGGCCAATGCACTTCTCAAGGCCCATCGCACCTGGGCGCCAAAACTCGCTTGATCAAAACGGATACTCTGGTCCGGAAAACGGAGAAAAGTCTTGTTGCTTCTTTTTCTTCAGAAAAAGAAGTCTCCTTCTTTCTGAGACTTCATCGAAGTGCATAACGCTTTCTAGCGTTTCTCCGTGACGAAGAGCCGGCGCGCCGCGGCGAGGACCTCCTGCTGATATTGCAGATTGAGGAGCGGTGTATGCGAATGGTAATCGCCGATCGCTGTCATGAGATCATGTGTCTGGCCGAGATAAGCCCGCAATATCGCGCCCGCGGCCGCGATATTGAAGCATGCATCGGCGATGAGCCTGGCGCGCACGGCCGGCGGCGTCAGGTGAGTGATGCGCACCAGGGGTTCGACCCATATCGTGTTCACTTGCATGACACCGAGATCGTCCGTGCCGTTGGTGTTGACATGCACTGTCCCAGGCGCACCGCCTTCCACGGCCTGGATGGCCGGCAGGGCGCGCGGAGGAAGACCGTAGAAGCTCGCGACCAGCGCCATGCAGCGAAGGAACGGGATTGACATGGCCATCTTCAGGGAAAGGAGGGCGTCGCGCGCCCTCTCACTTTGGCCCGCTTGCGACAATGGTTTCCTTCGCGCGGCATCGCGCTATAAATCCTGAAATCCTTTTTCACCAAAATGCTTTCGATGCACGCAGGCGGGAGACAGTATCGATGCGGAGCGCGGCGAGCACACGATCTGTTCGACGTTTGAATGCTCGAGCGAGAGCCGAGGATGGCTTCACACTGCTCGAGATTCTCGTCGTTATCGTCATTATCGGTCTTCTGATCGGCCTCGTGGCGCCCGCCGTGCTGCGCCAACTCGGCGGCGCGCGGATTTCGGTGACGAAGCAATCGATCGCCCGGCTTGGCTCGGTGCTCGATCTCTACAAGCTCGATGTCGGCAGCTATCCCACATCCGACCAGGGCCTCGCGGCGCTGGTGCAGAAGCCGAGCGATGTCGATTCCTGGAACGGGCCCTATCTTCAAGGAGAAAAGCTGCCGCTCGATCCCTGGAACCATCCGTATCTCTACGAGAACCCGTCGGTTCGCGAGGGTCTTCCTTATGACCTCTGCTCGCACGGGCCGGATAATGCGCAAGGCGCTCCGGGGCAGGCCGGCATGATCTGCAACGAATAGCGCCGGCCCCGGCTTCGGCCATGGCTTCATGGGCCGTCTTGCCGCCATGCCAGAGTGGCGAGCGCGCCGTTTGCCGGATTGACGCTCACCATGCTCGTGCGCGTGAAGCGCGATCCGTCACCTGCGGTCGCTCGCGCCGTGATCCGAAGCGTGCGTGCGGCGCCGGTGTCGCCCAACGCTGGGGGTACGGTGCCTCCGTTGGCGTCCGCCAGCGCGGCACGCACGATGGGATCCGCGAGCGCGGAATCGATCTCGCCCTCGGTGAAGACGGAAATGTGCGGTTGCAGACGCGCGAGCAGTGTCGGCGTCATGCCGAGCACGAGAGCGATCTCTCCCGCGCTCCGGAACGGCCCGCCCGGCGGTCCCCAGGGCATTCCCGCCGCGCGATACGGCAGCATCTTCGCGGCAAACGGCGAGGCTGCCGCTCCCGACGATGAGCGCCAATCGACCATCGAAGCCGCGAGACGTGCCGCCGCGCCCGGATCGACGCCGATCCGACGCAGAAGTGCCATCAGGAGGGAAGCTGACGCGGTGTTCGGATTGACCTGCCCGTTCTCGTCGGTCATGGTGACCGCAACCTCGGCATCCCCGATCCGCAGGCGATGGCGGACGCCGTCCGCAGGCCAGTGCAGGGCGGAGGGATCGAGGTAGCGGAAGAGAGCGATGGCCTCCGCGCCATCGGCCGCGGCCTCTGCGACCGCGCTGCCGTGCAGGTTGGCGGCAAGCTCGGCGTCGCTCCGTCCGGCCGAGGTGATCTCGGTGACGAGAAGAGCGAGCAGAACCATCGTCCAGAGGACGATCAGAAGCGCGAAGCCACGCGAGCGCTCTCGCCGTGCCGCGGTCATTGCCCTGTGAGCCGCCGCTGCAGGTTGTCGCGTATCCGCTGGTTGGGATCGAAGGAGCCCGAAAGCGGAAGCCCCTGGACCTCCTGCGGAACCAGGGCCGCATTGATCAGTTGCTCGCGCATATCCTGCGTCAACTCGCGGGCATCACGCTCGTCCTGAACGACGTGCGGCGTGATCAGAACGAGCAGCTCCGTGCGCGTGCGCTGGTTGTTCTGCGTGCCGGCGAGGGCGCCAAGGACCGGAATGTCCTTGAGCCAGGGAATGCCGTTGTTGGCGCGGCTCACATTGTCGGTGATCAGGCCGGCGAGACCGACCGTCTGCCCGTCCTGCACGACGACACGCGAATGCACCGTGCGGTCGTCGAAGGTCGGCGAATCCACGGCCGTCGCCTGCGGTGGAGGATTGGTGTCCACCTCGCTCACCTGCTGCGTGATGTCGAGCGTGACCATCCCGCCGCTGTTCACCCGCGGGGTCACGATCATCACCACGCCCGTCTGCGCATAGCTCACCGAGTTGATCACGGGTGCGTTGTTGACGAGCGTGCTCTGGGAGCTGGAGGTGAGGTAGGGCACCAGGCTGCCCACCTGCAGCTCCGCCGGCTGATCGTCGAGCACCATGATCTCGGGTGAGGAAAGCACTTGCACCTGGGTCACCGCTTGCAGCGCGGAGATGGCGAGCGGTGCGCCGGAAAGGCCGGTCCCGCCGATGATGAAGCCCGGAAACGAGGTACCGAGCTCGGCGGTCGAGAGATTGGCATTCTGCAATGATTGGGTCGCGTTGCTCAGGATTCCGTTGATGCCGCCGGCCCGGAAGAAGAATTGGGTGCCGTACTGCAAGGCATCGTTCAGCGTCACCTCGGCGATCGTGGCATCGATCTTCACCTGCAGCGGCAGGATGTCGATCTTTCTCAGCATCGCCTCCACGGTTCCGTATTCCTCATCCGTTGCGTAGATCAGAAGGGCATTGTTCTGATCGTTCGGGATGATGCGCATTCCCTCTGGCGTGCCTTGTGA
>JASHVY010000512.1 GCA_030044345.1 Acetobacteraceae bacterium
ACCGGCCTCATCCGATAAACATGGGCTGAACGGCCGGGAAAGGCGTGATTCCAACCGGTTGTCGGGACCGCGTTGAATGGACGCGCCATGGGGACCCTAACCACCCGCGCGCAGCACAAAGGGGGGGCGGGCTGCGCTTCGCCAGCGACCTCACCGATGCGGAAGGGGCGGTGTTGGAGCCGCTGTCGCCACCGCCCGCGCCGGTCGGTCGGCCACCCGCCTGGCCGGCGGGAGATCCTCGATGCAATCTTCTCCGTTCTGCGTGGCGGCGTGCCGTGGCGGATACTTCCGGACTGCTTTCCGCCGCGACGGACCGTCCATGGCGGGTTCGCCGCCTGCTGACCCGACAACCGGCTCGTTACGAATAAGTTCAGAGTCAGATTCTGAGCTGGCGCACTGTGCCGGTCAGGTTCTGTCGCTGACCGAGGCGGCACCCGCCAGGGTTCGTATCGAATTTCAAACGATTCCGACTCGGGACGAGCTTGCTCTTGACGAGCAGTGGGCTCAGTACATCGATCACGATGAACGCGGCGTGTTGACAGAAGAGATTATGGAAGAACGCGAACGCCGGGTCTCTGTGGCAACGGGTCAACGATCTTGGCAGGTCAGCCATCAGATTCCAGCCGCGGCCGAGAGAACCGAGTTCTTTCGCGAGCTTCAAGGGTTTTACCGGAACAATCGCGCTTTATTCGGCGCGTTGGTGACAGTGCCTGATTCACGCAGAGAAAAGTGCTCGCTCCACATTCCAGTCAGGCGCGATCCGCTCTAGCCGGGTCCGGGCCCAAACATCGTTACCACGCTGTCTCCCGCTGCGATCCGGCCTGGTTTGACGACCTTGCCATAAACACCGAACACAATCTTGCCGCCGTCTGACAGATGCGCGGTCGGCGTCGACAGGTCCCCCGATCTTGTGCCTCGGTACGATCGGATCGCCCTCAATGTATCGAAATCACTCATGCCGTCCTCCGGATTTTGCGACACAACCACGCACCGAGGCACCGGCCCGATCACTTCCACAACCGCGGATCCCACTCGGATGCACCGGCCGTACCAGCCGTCTTCCACATGCGCCTCTGCATCGTCGATCTCGACCAGCATCCGAAATCGCCGGTAGTCTAGCCGTTCAGCACCTGGCTTGCTTGTCCGCAGGCGCTCGATCGCGGAGCTCGAGACGATGGTGACCGGATGGACATCGACGGCATCACCGAGCCGGTCCACTGCGACGAGGCGCACCGGCTGTCCGAGAAATTCCGAGAGCGCCGCCGACCACGGCCCGCCAACCTCATGCCCGGCGACAGGGCGGCCATAGAAGGACGTCGTCACTGCGACTCCTCTGGTCCAAACGCCGCCGACCTCCGGACCGCCGGGAAACCGCAGGACAAGCCATTCGCTTTGCTGGTCGTACACCGCGTCGACTTGCACCAAACGGCCATCCTTCTTGCCGTTGAACATGAGGCCGTGCTGGTCGATCAGGTAAAAGCGGCGATTGTCCAGGACGCCATTATCAGACAGATCCACCTCGCTCCGTTCGTCCAACCGAGTTCCCTTTACCGCTGTCACGTTCAACCGTGCCACTTGCATAATGACGACGCACCTCCGAGCTGATTGATATTGCTAGCCACGACTCCGCTGCATAATCGGTCGCCGCGTCTTGCACAGCAATGGCCACTCAGACGACCGACGGGCCGGCATGGTTCTGCTCCGGATCGCGCCGCCGCCGCGGGCACCAGGAAGCCGATCACTGCACGCAGGGATATGACCAGAGCTGCGGACGAGGCGATGGAGCCGGTGGCTACAGTCGAGGTGGCGCGGCGGCGTTCGAGCCGATCGCATCCGCATGGATCGATCCGGATCAGAAAGGAACGATCAGATCCCCGCCTCTTCTATCTTTCTTGGGATTCCGTCGCGTGTCTCGGCCGCCAAAAGATCATGCGGCACCCGAGTTCTGACGATACCGGATCGCCATCACACAGAGTTTCTCCACCCCACCCTGCTCTCGAACCGGAGAGCTCACCTAGGACCCTGGCCGTTGGGAACGAGGACGGAACGACACCCGTCCAGCCGTCGGCCCGCTATGCTTGGCCGGATTCGTTTCCATGAAATCGGGTGGCAGATCATTCCCGTCTTCGATCGAAGGCTCGGCCCGCTACGCTTCGCCTGACTGCAGCCGGCAGCGGCGCGTGCCCGTTCTCCTTGACGGCCGTCGCCCCGGAAGTTTAGTGTGTCGATGGAGTGGAGCGTTCCAATTGAAACGACCGGCGCTCCGCGTCGAGGCGGTGCGAGTGATCGCACTTCATTCCATGGCGGATCTCTCGGATGTGTGCGGCGCAAAATCAGGGCCATCGAACCGGGGGCCTCGGACTTCCCGCTGAGGGCGCGGTCGAACAAACTCTGACGGCCCGGCCAAGCGGGTAGCGGCGATCTCCATGGACGTCCGCTACCGGCAGGTCTCGAAATCTTTCGGCTTCTATGAGGCGCTCGCGCCTCTCGATCTCCACGTCGCGGACGGCGCGTTTCTAGCGCTTCTCGGCCCCTCCGGGTGTGGCAAGACGACAGCGCTGCGACTGCTTGCCGGGCTCGAACGGCCGACAAGCGGGCGCATTTTTATCGGCGATCGGGATGTTACCTTCACGCCAACAAGGGATCGGGACATCGCCATGGTGTTCCAGAGCTATGCGCTCTATCCGCACCTGAAGGTGTCCGACAATATCGCCTATCCTCTTAGGGTCCGTAAGGTCCATCGTGCCGAGCAGGCACGGCAGGTACGCAAGGTGGCAGAGCTGCTCGGGCTCGAGGACCATCTCGAGCGGCGCCCAGCCCAGCTCTCCGGCGGGCAGCGCCAACGGGTGGCACTCGCCCGCGCGATCATTCGCCGGCCGCAGGCCTTCCTGATGGACGAGCCGCTCTCCAACCTGGATGCGCAACTTCGGTTGCAGATGCGCATCGAGATCAAGCGGCTTCAGCGGGAGCTTGCGGCGACGATGCTTTATGTCACCCATGACCAGGTCGAGGCGATGACGATGGCCGATCTCGTCGCCGTCCTGCACAATGGCCGGCTCCAGCAACTTGCACCCCCGGCGGAGCTGTACGCGCGGCCAGCCAACCTGTTTGTGGCGACCTTCTGCGGCTCGCCGCCGATGAACGTGCTCGCCGGAGAGGTCATCGACGGGACGTTCCGGCGGTCGTCCGGGAAGGTGGCGATGCCGGCAGTCGGCTATCGCGGGGCGGCGAAGCTCGGCTTTCGTCCCGAGCACGCCGAGCTGGTCGAGTCCTCGTCAAACGGATCCATCGCCGGCGAAGTCTATGTCGTCGAGCCGCTCGGCAATGAGACCCTGGTCACCGTCAACGTCGGCGATGCGCTGGTGAATGTCCGGCAGCCGGCGGACTTCTCGATGCCGATCGGCACCCGCTGCGGGGTGCGGCCGGTGACGCGACACATCCACCTTTTCGACCCCGAAACCGGCAATGCGCTCAAGTCAGAATTTGCGACCGCAGCCTGACCCCGAAGGAAATCGGTTCGGTCAGACCACCATAGGGAGGAAATAGTGAAGAACAAAACCAAGGACATCGCCAAGCTGCTCAAACAGCCGCTCCGCCGGCGCCAACTCGTCAAGGGTGGCCTGGCCGGCACGACTGCTCTTGCCACCAGCGGTACCATCTTTGCCCCACGGATCGTCCGCGCGGCTGACCGGTCGATTACCATCGGCAGCTTCCAGGATAATGCGATGGCGCCGTTCCGCGATTACTACATCAAGCAGTTCGCGAAGGAGACCGGCATCGCGGTCAATTACAACGAAACGAACTATGATAGCTGGTACCAGAACGCCAAGAACGACGGCCTTAACAAGACCGGCGCCTACGACATCTATGTGATGGACGACAATTGGGTGCCGGAGTTTGCCGCAGGCCGGATCATCCAAAGCCTCGACCGGCTCGGGCTCAAGGCCAACCCGGACATCCTTCCCAAGGGACTCGAGATGGGGTTCTGGCCGCCGAAATCGGGGGCTCGGATGAAGGATTTTGTCAGCACCAAGCCCGAGCTCTATGCGCTTGTCATCATTGATGATGTCGAAATTCTCTATTACAACAAGGATTATTTTCCGACGGCTCCGGATACTTGGGACGATATCTACGCCGTAGCTCAGAAGACTAGCCCGCCGAACATGTACGGCTGGTCGGCACGTGGCGTGAAGGGCAATCCGATCATGATGACCTACCTGCCGCTGCTGAATTCGTATGACGGCAATTTTGTCAACGACGATTGGTCGCCGGGCTTCGCGGGCCCGGAGGGTGTCGGCGCCCTTTCGCGCCTGTTCAGCTTCATCCCTTACATGCCGTCGGGCGTGGCTGCCTTCGATACCGACCAGGAGACGCAGGTGCTGCTCGAGGGCGAGTGTACAGCGCTCACCGAGTATACCGGCCTCGTGAACCGGGTCGACGATCCGGCGTCTTCGAAGGTCGTAGGCAAAATCGACATGGCCACGACTCCGAAGCAGGAAAAGCATGGGCCTCCCATCGGAACCTTCATCTGCGGCGTTGCCGCAGGCTCAAAGAATCCGCAAGCTGCCGTGCAGTTCCTCGAATGGTTCACGTCAAGCGAGACACAGCTCGACTTCGCCCGACGCTACGGCAGCGCTGCCGTGACCGGATCTGCGCTCAGCGACGCGGAGGCGGTCAAGAAGCACCGCTGGCTACCGGCCATCGCCCAATCCGTGAACAACTCGGTGCAGAAGCCGAGGACCCCGGACGAACCGAAAATGGAGGACATTCTCGGCACCGCGCTCAACGAGGCGCTCGTTGAGGCAATCGCGCAGAGGTCGAATTACGATGCGATCGCAAGGAAACACCTCCAGGCGGCAGCGGAGCAGATTACCGCCTACCTGAAGCAGCAGGGAGGATACTTCTAACCCTTGTCTGTCGCGGTCGAAGTCAGGGAGGAACGCGAGCGCAGGGCACAGCGGCTACGGGCAGCCGCTGTGCCCTACCTCCTCCTGCTTCCTGCGATCCTCGCCCTTGCCGCCGTTGCCCTCTACCCGACCGTCGCCGGCGTCCGCGCGAGCCTGCACAGGTTCCGCTATGCGATGGACATGGGATATGCGGGGCTACAAAACTTTATCAATGTCTACAGAGATCCAGTTTTCTGGCAGGCGATCGCAACGACAGCGAAGTTCGTTGTCATAGTGGTCTCGATCGAGACTCTGCTGGGGCTGCTGCTGGCGCTGCTCATGGCTCGCGAGCTGCGCTTTTCCGGGCTAATCCGAGTAACCCTGATTCTGCCGATGACTGTCGCGCCCGTGGTCGTCGGTGTTATCTGGCGGCTGTTATATGCCTCCGGCATCGGCATCGTCGACCCTCTGTTCCGTTTATTCGGGCTCGGCGCCCCGAACGTGCTGGCGCATCCGACCCGCGCTTTTTTCGGACTGGTGGCCGTCGACGTCTGGGAATGGACACCACTCCTTTTCTTGATCATCCTTGCCGGCCTTCACTCCCTGCCCCAGGATCCAATCGAGGCCGCGCGTGTTGACGGCGCAAGCGAACTTCAGACATTCTTTCATCATACGCTGCCGCTGCTTCGGCCGGTGCTGCTCGTGGCAGTGGTGCTTCGGACGATCGACGCCGTTGGAACTTTCGATCAGATTTACGTGCTGACCAGAGGTGGGCCGGGCACGGCGACCCAACTGATCTCGATATACGCTTACAATACGGCATTCCTCTTCAACCAATACGGGCAGGCGATGGCCATGCTCATTTCCCTGCTTGCGTGCCTGCTGGTGTTGATGATCGTTGCGGTACATTTCATGCGACGCAGC
>JASHVY010000513.1 GCA_030044345.1 Acetobacteraceae bacterium
GCTCTGTCTGCGCGCGGATGACGATATTGCGCGGCTGCATGCGCTCAAGGCGACGGCGGAGCTCGCGCGCATCAACTACAATCGCGATCTCAGGCAGTTCCGTGCTCAGGCCGTGAGCCAGGCGACCCTCGATACCGACGCGGCAACGCTCAAGAATGACGAAGCGCAGGTTGCGGCACAGCAGGCCATTGTCGATCAAAAAATCCTGCGCGCACCCTTTTCCGGTGAGCTCGGGATTCGTGCCGTCGATCTCGGGCAGTATCTCTCAGCGGGCACAACCGTGGTCGGACTTCAGGCACTCGACACGCTGTTCGACGATTTCTACCTGCCACAGCAGGATCTCTCGCGGATTCGTGTTGGCCAGAATGTTACAGCGGTAGTCGATGCTTATCCTGGAAGAGAGTTCCCGGGAAAGATCGTCGCGATCGATTCCGCGGTTGACCCAGGCTCTCGCAATATCGAAGTGCGCGCGGCGCTGCCGAACCCAGAGCGTCTGCTTCGCCCCGGCATGTTCACCACCCTCTCGGTCGATGCCGGAGCGCCGGAGCAGAGAATCACGCTGCCCCAGACTGCGGTCGCCTACGATTCGTACGGCAACTCGGTCTATGTCGTCGTTCACAAGCCGGCCGCCGAGGCGAGCGCACCCGCGCTTTTCGCCGAGCAGAAATTCGTCACCCTCGGCGCGACGCGCGGAGACCAGGTCGCCGTGCTCAAGGGCCTGAAGTCGGGCGATGTCGTCGTCACGTCCGGGCAGGTCAAGCTGCGCAACGGCTCGCCGGTCGTGATCAACAACACTGTGCAGCCACTGGACGAGGCTCATCCCGTGGTCGCGGATCCGTAAGGAAAAGCGCGATGTCCCTGACCGATATCTTCATCCGCCGGCCGGTGCTGGCGAGCGTGCTGAGCCTCGCGATCCTCGTGCTTGGCCTGCGTGCCGCCGGCTCTTTGCCGATCCTGCAATATCCGCGGACCGAGAACGCCGTCATCACCGTCACCACGCCTTATCCGGGCGCCGATCCTGCCACCATCGCGGGGTTCATCACGACGCCGCTCGAGAATGCAATCGCCCAGGCCAACGGGATCGACTACATGACCTCGACGAGCACGCCGGGGGTCAGCACGATCACCGTCAACCTCGTGCTCAACTACGATCCGGACAAGGCCCTTTCCGAAATCAGCACCAAGATCACCTCGGTGCTGAACCAGCTTCCCCCGGCGTCGGAACAGCCGGAGCTTACCGTCACGGTCGGCCAGACGATCGATGCGATGTATATCGGTTTCTATAGCAACGTCCTGGCCCCCAACCAGCTCACCGATTATCTTGTGCGCGCAGTGCAGCCCAAGCTGCAGGCGGTGCAAGGCGTGCAGACGGCAGAACTGCTGGGGGCCAAGAATTTCGCCCTGCGCGCCTGGCTGGACCCGGTGAAGATGGCGGCCTACGGCGTTACCGCGAGCGACGTTTCGAACGCGCTCCTCAGCAACGACTATATCTCGAGCCTCGGCAACACCAAGGGTCAGATGGTGCAGGTTGATCTTGCGGCTTCGACCAACCTGCACACGCTTGATGAGTTCCGCGATCTCGAGGTCAAGACGAGCGGCGGGGCGATCGTGCGGCTCAAGGATGTGGCCAATGTCTCGCTCGGCTTCGACGATTACGATTCGGAAGTCTCCTTCGATGGCAAGCAGGCGGTCTATATCGGCATTCAGATAGCGCCCGGGGCCAACCTGCTCAGCGTGATCGGCCATGTGCGCGATATCTTTCCCGCCATCCAGGCCGATATGCCGCAGGGGATACAGGGGCGGATCGTCTATGACTCGACCGAGTTCGTGAACAGCTCCATCCATGAGGTGGTGTGGACGCTTATCGAGGCGATGCTGATCGTGACCGCGGTGATTTTCGTCTTCCTTGGCTCGCCGCGCTCGGTTCTGATCCCGGTGATCGCGATTCCGCTTTCCCTGGTCGGCACTTTCACGATGATGCTGATATTCGGCTTCTCCATCAATCTGCTCACTCTGCTCGCGCTGGTGCTGGCGATCGGCCTTGTCGTCGATGACGCGATCATCGTTGTCGAGAACGTCAACCGCCTGCTCGACGAGGGAATGAAGCCGATCCCTGCGGCAATCCGCGCGGCCCGGCAGCTTGGCGGACCGATCATCGCCATGACCGTGGTGCTGATCGCGGTCTATCTGCCGATCGGGTTCCAGGGCGGCCTTACCGGTGCGCTCTTCACCGAGTTTGCCTTCACGCTGGTCGGTGCGGTGACGGTCTCCGCGGTCATTGCTCTCACGCTTTCACCGATGCTCTGTTCGCGCGTTCTCAAACCGAGTGGCAGCGGAAAGCGCGGGATAGAGGCACGCTTCGTCAGCTTCATCGACCGTTCATTCAGCGCCCTGCGTCGAAGCTACGAGCGGCGGCTGCACAATAGCCTCAACTACATTCCCGTTACCGCCGTCTTCGCGGTGATCGTGCTCGGCAGCATCTTCTTCCTTTATTCGAGCGCAACCAGCGAGCTTGCTCCGCAGGAGGATCAGGGCGTCATCATCGAGAGCTCGACCGCTGCGCCGAACGCCACACTCCAGCAACGGCTGATGTACGACGCGCAGGTGTACAAGGCCTTTGCCAGCTTTCCGGAGAATGCGCACGTCTTTCAGCTCGACACGGCCGGCCAGAATATCGGCGGCATGGTGATGAAGCCGTGGGATCAGCGGACGCGGACGGCGAATCAGTTGCAGCCCCTGGTGCAGCGGGCGCTCGGCGGCATTGCCGGAGTCCAGGCCGTCGCCTTCCAGCCGCCACCATTGCCGGGGGCCAATGGCCTGCCCGTGCAGTTCGTCATCGATACCACCGAGGGGTTCAACGCGCTCGACGGCGTGGCCCAGAAATTCCTGCAATCGGCGATTTCGAGCGGGCTTTTCATCTTTCTCGAAAAGGACCTTCGAATCGATCAGCCGCAATCGACGGTCATGATCGATCGCAGCAAGGCCGCACTCCTTGGTCTCAAGATGAGTGATGTCGGGAGCGCGCTGAGCGCGATGCTGGGCGGTGGCTATGTCAATTATTTCAGTCTGGCCGGCCGTTCCTATAAGGTCATCCCACAGGTTCAGCAGCGCTTCCGGCTGAATACGGACCAGCTCAACGCCTACTATATCCGCACCGCGAGCGGTACGATGGTGCCGCTTTCGACAGTCGTCCACATGACGACGCAGACAGTGCCGGAATCGATCAACCACTTCCAGCAGCTCAACTCGGCGACGATCGAAGGCGTCACCGCACCCGGCGTGGCCCTTGGGAC
>JASHVY010000514.1 GCA_030044345.1 Acetobacteraceae bacterium
GAACTGCGTCGAGATCATCGGCACGACGTAAAGGAACTGCGTGAGTCCTGTCGCCGCTCCGGGCCGCTTGACCGTGAGAACGAGAATCTGCGAGTTGTTCAGCGGGAAAACCCGGTTGCGTGCGGCCTCGATCGTCCATAGCGCCTGCATCATGCGCCGGCGATGCGGTTCCTAGAGCGTGTTCAGCCTGACTGAACACGCTCTAGCGTTGTTTTGCCGAGCGGATTCAAGGCACCCCTGGATCGCTTCGCGCCGGGGTCCCCGCGAACGAGTTCGGGGTCCCCGATTCTAGCCAGGCGCGATCCGCTCTGGGCGACGAGATCGTGCGCAAACCGACCGGACGAGCGGGCTTCGCCCTCCATCTTCGGCGCTGAGTGGCGGAGGGATTCTTCTCCTGGCTCGGCCGGAACCGAAGGTTCGAGCGCGACTTCGAAAAGACCGTCGCTTCCGCCGAGGCGTTCCTCTACGCCGCCTCCGTGATGCTCCCGCTCCAACGCCCTGGATGTCGCTAAACGGATTCGGAATGGACTCTCAGGAAATGAATGATAAGCCGGTGAACGCACGACAATCAAACCGACACGCACATTGATCCAGTTCAATTGAAATTCGCCATGTCCGAGGCGCTCGATCGTTGCAATTGTGTTCGAAACCCCGGATACTCAGCATATCATTGGCAGAAATATCCGGTTATGCGCGAGAATGACCGAGGATCCGGGCGACGGTGCGAGTGCCTTCCGTCATCGGAAGATATGAGCGCAAAAGGGAGGTGTCCGGTGCATCCTCGAATGTTCCTGGCTGCCGCTGCCGTACTCGGCACCCTTGCCGGCGCCTCACCCGCGTGCGCCCAGGTCGCCTCCACCTCACCGGTTCCGGGAGCGCCGTCTGGCTGGACCTTCTCCCTCACGCCGTACGCCTGGCTGCCGACGATCAGGACCACGTACAGTAACACCGGCCCGCGCGGCGCCAGCGTCACCACCAACATCAGCGCCGGCATCGGCGACTACATCTCCGAACTCAACTTCGGCCTGATGCTCGGTGGAGAGGCCCGCTACGGCCGCTTCTCCGTCATGACCGATCTCGTCTACACCAACGCCAGCATCACCACGGCTGACAGCCATCTCTCATCGGTCAATATTGGCTCGGGCCCGATCTCCATCCCGCTCTCGCAGCAGCTCTCCACAGGAACCCGGCTCGCCACGACGATCTGGTCGCTCGCCGGCGGCTACACATTGCTGCAAGGCACCTGGGGGAATTTCGACGCCGTGGCCGGCCTGCGCATGCTGTTCCTGGGCTCGAGCAGCAACTACACGCTCACCAACGACATCCTTCTGCCCAATCGGACCGTTGCGCTCTCGCGCACTGGCAGCCTGACCTTCAGCGGGACCGAGCCCGAAGGCGTCGGCGGTATCACCGGCCGCATCAACATCCCCAACAGCCGCTTCTACCTTCCCTTCTACTTCGACGCCGGCAGCGGGGCCATCCCGCTCACCTGGGAGATCTACACCGGCATCGCCTACAAGGCCGCGAGTTGGGTCGATGTTTCCGCCGGCTATCGCTATCTTGCCTTCGAGGATGGCAGCAAGAGCGGTGTCCAGAAGCTCGAACTTGGCGGGGCCATCATTGCCGCCAACTTCCGTTTCTGAGAGTCTCGTCCGATGGCTGCAACCGGGAAAGCAATCGTCGGGATCATGCCCATGCCGATGACCCGGGACGGCGAGGGGCGGGAAGACGGCTATATGTCTTGGCTGCCCAGATTCGATGATCCGTTACATTATTGAGTAATAGCGTATCAGGAGAGCGAAAAGCGGGGGGCCAACGTCGTGCGCATGCTCCGCGGATACCGCCAACGCGGCTCTCGCCAATATTTTGGGGTCATCAGCCGGAATCTTCGAGCGCATCCAGGGGCGTCGACGGCGGCAGCCCAAGCACAAGGCTCAATGCATCCGCCAGGACCAACGGCTGCACCATTTGCCCAGCCAGCTCCTGGATCCGTCCTTGCAGCTCTTTTACTTTCTCGGGATTCTTGCCGGACAGATCAAGCTTTTCCGAAGGATCGGCAGGCAGATCGAACAGCTCACTGCGACCCGGAAGCAACGCGTGCCAGACCAGCTTCCAATCGTCGTGGCGTACGGCAGCCAGGAAGGGATCCACGTTGTAAACGACCTCGGTGCGGGGGGAGCTGCCGTCGGCGCTGACGGTGGCCCAGACATCCATGCCATCCAGTGGCTTGTTCTTGCCCAGCTTGCCGCCCGCAAGCCCGACCAGAGTCGGATACATGTCCACTATGTGCAGCATCCCGCCGACCTTGCCGGGCTTGATCCGGCCCGGCCAGTTGGCGATTGCCACGACACGCGTGCCGCCCTCGTACAGCGTGCCCTTGCCATCGCGATAGGGTCCGTTGTTGGGGGGCAGCTCGCCCTTCACCACCGATTCGCCGGTGAACTTCGCGGATCGGGTTCCGCCATTGTCGCTGTGGAAGATGATCAGCGTGTTGTCGCGCATCTGTCTGGCCTCGAGCGCCGCGACCACACGACCGATCTGCTCGTCCATCGCGGTGATCATCGCCGCGTAGGCTTGGCGGGCAGGGTCGGTGATCTGCGAATACCGATCGAGATACTCTGCCGGTGCCTGATAGGGTGTGTGCGGTGCCGTGAACGAGAGGTCGATGAACAACGGCTTCT
>JASHVY010000515.1 GCA_030044345.1 Acetobacteraceae bacterium
GTCCGGACAGCGCTTTGGCAAACGCGATCATATCCCAATACTGTTCCAAGACCAGGCATTCCAGCGCCAAGGAATCCGTGCGGCTGAGATTGCGCGCCCCCGGACCGGACTCGCCGCCATCTTGGACGATATCACCACCCGGCATCCCCACCGGGGCCGACTTCCACGCGCTATTCTTGCTTCGCGCAGCGAAAATCTCGGACACCCACAACCGCGACGAAAATTCCCGTGGTGCCGCGGCTGCGTCGGAACGCTTCCCGAATGCGTGCGCGCCAAGGGTCAGTTCAACAGGCGCCTCGGAATCGCTCACGTTTTCATGGCCCGCGGAAGGCCGCCCCGCAGCCCGGAACGCCGATAGCGGCAAACGCTTCGACAATGGTCTCGTGACCTGCTTCGGCCATCAACAGCAGCGTCAGCAGCAGCTTGGCCTTTGGTCCGTCCAACATGCCGCCATGGATCAGGCCTCGCTTCAACAAATCGGTTTCCGACCCGCTGAACCCATAGGTGGCGTGGAGCAGCTCCCCTGAGCCGGTCCGCGACGTCAGGACAACGGGCATCTTCCGAGCCAGCGTGCCGAGATGTTCAGCCATCGACCGCGGCACATGGCCGGCTCCCGTAGCCTCGACAACCAATCCCAGATACCCGAGAGCGCTGATGGATCCCAACGCTCGCCCATCATCACCCAGTGTCGTCTTCACCAATGCCACGGGAGGAACGGTGTTTCCCACGTTCGATATCATGATGTGGTGCCGGACGGCGGGACGGAGCGCGATTCGCACGCGGCTCTCGATAATCCAGCCGATTGGTCCCGTCAGAGGCGACCGGAACGTTGCAAGATTGGTGGTATGCGTCTTGCGGACGAAGAGGGGGAGATGAACCTCGTCGTTGAAGACGACGAGAGACCCAAGCCCCCGAGCAGCGGGACTTGCGGCGACAACGACCGAACCAAGCAGATTGGCCGGCCCATCGGCGCCCGGAAGATCAGGATGCCGCATCGCCCCCGTCAGGACGATCGGCTCCTCCCCGTCCCATAACAGATCGAGTGCAAACGATGTCTCTTCCAGCGTGTCGGTGCCCTGTGTCACAACCGCCCCGGTGACCCCATCGGCGACGGCCCGCTTTATCGTTTCCGCGAGTTCGATCATGTCCAACAGGGTTAGCTCTGGCGAGGCCACTTGACGGAAGCGGACCGCCTCCATCTTGGCAACCTCTCCGAGCTGCGGCACCGCCCGCACCAAGTCCTCAGCCGTCAGGGTGGGCGAGGCGCCACCGCCCGCTCCCGGTATCGAGGCAATCGTTCCGCCGGTCGAGAAGACGGCAACCCTGGGCTGCTCAACCATCCCTGATCCTCTCAACCCGGCGCCCGTGGCATCCCTCACGAGAGAGCGTGCACCCGGAACCCAGCCCGACCGCCCGCACGCTGAAACGTCTCCATCGACCGCGCAATGCGGCCCGGATCGATCTGCCGCGTTATGACAGTCAGATACGATCGCCGCTCTCCAACGGGCCAGACGGGGAGATGATCCGGCGGATGAACCACATGCTGTGCAACATTGAGCACAACAGGCCCCGCGTCGCCGATATCGAGCAGTCCCTTGATCCGCAGGACATCCGGGCCACGCGCCTGAAGCAACATGCTCAGCCAAACGCTGAACGCAGCCCAGTCGAGTGGTCCATTGAAGGTCAGCGCTGTCGATCGGACATCACGGTGCGGCGACGTCTCCATAGCGAAATCTTGGCCATACGCCTTCACAAGGTCGCCCGCGTGTCCAAGGTCCGAGTCCGGCGCCAAAACACCGAACGCATCGCCAAGAACAGAGACGACGATCTTAGCCGTTGGATTCAGTCGCCGGATCCGGATCCGGCAATTCTCTATCGTCAATCGATCAGCGAGGTCGGCCTTGGTAATGACCACCCGATCGGCGGCAATGATCTGCTTTCTTATCTCTGCGTGCTGCTCGATCTGCGACGCGCCGCCGAGCGCATCCAGCGTCACAACGACCGACGCAGCGCCGAGCTGATGCCTCAGCACGGGATCGCTCATCAGCGTGAACAGGATCGGTACCGGGTCGGCCAGCCCGCTCGTTTCGATCAGCACTTCACGCACGGAAAGGAGCTCGTCGCCATGATCAAGCTCAACGAGCTGGCGCAAAGCGGCGGCAAGCTCCTCGCGCCGGCTGCAGCAAGCGCAGCCGCCCTCGAGCAATATCGTCCGCTCCTCCACTCTTTGGACCATATGATGGTCCACGCCAATCGCGCCGTATTCGTTGATCAGGACCGCCACTCCGGTCCCGCCACGCTCTTGCAGATACCGGGCCAGCAAGGTTGTCTTCCCGCTGCCCAGAAACCCCGCCAGCACACAAACGTCTCGCCGGCTCGACCGCACCGCGGACTACCTCTCATGCCCCGAATCAGAAAGATGCTCGAGCAACGTATCGTCCAGCGGATCAAGATTCTGGCCGGCCATTTTGCCCGCCGCTTGCCACAGTTCCGCGAGGCTCGAGACAACCTGATGGCCGCCCTTTCGGTTTGCGACGACATAATTCGTCGCGCTCCAGTCGTCGCTGACATCGAGGTGGTAATGCGCCAGCACTCTCTCCACAAGCCTTGTCCGGATCTGTCTGCCCTGACGTCGGCCCGCCTCACCTCCGCCGCGAGTGATCAGCTCAGGAGTCAACTGGCGGTCCGACCAATGGATCTCGTTGAACAACTGAGAGCATAGAATACACATCTCCACCGCCCTTGTACCCGGACTTCGGCCTTGCCGGAAGGTCGAGGCTACTGCGCCCGAAACGGCCGGCGCTTGCGGAAGTCCTCAGCGATCTCCTCCATCGTCATCCAGCGGACACCTTCATGGGCGTTGATATGACCGATGAGCCGCTCGAGCATGAGCAGGACCTGGGGCCTGCCACTTACGTCCGGATGAATGGTGATGGGAAATATGGCATAATCCATCTCCCGATACACCCAATCGAATTCGTCGCGCCATATCTCTTCGAGATGGCGTGGGTTGACAAAGCCGTGGCTGTTGGGGGCCTTCTTTATGAACATCATCGGGGGCAGATCATCGACGTACCAATTGGCACCAATCTCCACCAGATCGACTTGCTTGCCGTGCACCAATGGCCGCATCCACTCGGCGGCCGTTTTGGAATAGTCGATCTTGGTCCACGAATCCCCAACCCGCGCATAAAACGGCAGAAAATCGTGGTAGGCTTGGCTATGATCGTACCGGAAACCATTTTGAAGCAGCAATTCGGCGGTTGCGGCGGACATCTCCCACCAGGGCGCAACATAACCTCGCGGCTTCTTTCCGGAAATTTTTTCGATCAGCTCGATGGACTTCTTTAGTACATCCTCCTCCTGTCTGCGCGTCATGGCCACCGGATTTTCGTGCGAATAACCGTGCGCGCCGATCTCGTGTCCGGCACTCGCTATCATCTTCGTCTGCTCGGGGAAGGTTTCGATCGAATGTCCGGGAATAAACCAGCTCGCCCTGATCTTGAACTTATCGAACAGTTTGAGCAGGCGCGGCGTGCCGACCTCCCCGGCGAAAACGCCACGCTGAATATCGGACGGCGAATCTTCTCCACCATACGAGCCGAGCCAACCTGCGACGGCATCGATGTCGACGCCAAAAACGCATTGAATCTCCTTCGGCATCTACAGACTCCCTTTCTCGCGGTCGTATGCACGCTGAGAGAAGCACGCCCCCCGTGGCACGCTTTCGCGCGGCATTATGTCGCTATCGCCTCCAACGCTTGGCCCGGGCGGATCCGGCGGGCGCCAATAAGGGTGACCCCGGAAAGGATGCATGGCACCGCGCCGCCGAGCACAGCCGCGCCCCCGATCGACAGCCCGGCGAATTGAAGCCAGGTGAGCAGGGCTGCACCCAGGATCGCGCCGATTGGCCCCATGGCGTTGATGAACGCAACACCCGTCCCCCGGGAGCGGGTCGGATAGGATTCACCCATATAGGCGAACAGCGCCGAGTATGGACCGATGATGAAGAAAAGCCCGATCATGTAGCTGATCAGCACCGCGACTGTACCGCTGGCCAGCAGAATCATCGATGCATATGCGAGACCGGCCAGAATCCAGCCCCCCATGATCGTTTCGCGCCTTCCAATGATGTCTCCGATATGTCCATGCACGACATACCCGACATAGGACAGCGCGTTCGAGATCACGAGGAACAACAGCGCATTGTGCATGGATACGCCCTTCGCCTGGATCATGATCGTGGTCGCCAGCACCACAAAGACCTCGATCGCGATCCAGTTGAGCAAA
>JASHVY010000052.1 GCA_030044345.1 Acetobacteraceae bacterium
GAGGATCACGGCCATGGCGTTGAAGGATCTGATGGTGCTGCTCGATATCAGCGAGCAGAGCGCGCGGCGGCTCGATCTCGCCGCCGCGCTGGCCTCCCGCCACGGCGCCTATCTTCGGGGCGTCTGCCTTGCCGAAGCGATCCGCCCGATCGATCCGCTCGTCCTCAGCGCCGAAGCCTATTCTTTCGGCAGCGGGATCCAAGCCTTCATCACCCAAATCAAGAATGAGCGTGACCGGCAGCTCGCGCCGATCGAGGCGGCGCTCGAGGCCCATCTCACGGGCGCCGGCCTCGAGGGTGCCTTCGTGCTCGAAGAAGGTGCGCCGATTCCGGCCGCCCTCCGGGAGGCTCGTTTTGCCGATCTCGTCATCGTCGGCCAGACCGATCCGGAGAACGGGCCGGACCGGCCGATCGTCAACCCGGTGGAGGAAATCCTTCTCGGCGCCGGCCGGCCGCTCATCGTGGTGCCGCGCTACGGCAGCTTCCCGACCTGCGGGGAAACGGTGCTCGTCGGCTGGATCGGAACCCGCGAGGCCACACGCGCCGTGCATGACGCGTTGCCCATTCTCGCCGCTGCCCGCGCCGTCACCCTGCTCACGATCAGTGAGGAGGCGGAGGAAGAAGAGGTTCCGGCGGCGGGAATGGCCGAGCATCTCAAGCGCCATGGCGTTCCCGCCAAGGCCGCCCGGACCGTCACCGGCGGTCTCTCGCCTGCGGACGTGCTGCTCAACTACGCCACGGATATCGGTGCGGATCTGATCGTTATCGGCGGCTATGGCCATTCCCGCCTGCGCGAGGTCACGCTCGGCGGTGTGACCCACTCGCTTCTTCAGCATATGACCGTCCCCGTTCTTTTCGCGCATTGAGGAAAGGCCGGGCGGCTTCTTGCTTCCGGGAGGACCATGGGCCACCATCGGATCGCCGAATCGGGCCCTTCCGGAATGACGCCAGCCGCTCCGAGCCGCATGACCCTCCGGCTTTCCTGTTTCCTCCCTCTGCGGCGGTGAGTGCGCTCTCACCCGCGGGTCCGCCGGCGAGCGATCTCGTCCCGGCGGATTTCCTTCCGCTCGCCACCGAACGGCTGAGCCTTCGCCCCTTTCGCGCGGAAGACGCGGCAGAGCTGCATCGCCTCATCAATGACTGGGCCGTGGTGCGCGGCCTGGCCGAGGTGCCCTACCCCTATCGGCAGGAACTTGCCGATGAGTGGATTGCCTCGACGGCCGCCGAGCTTGCGGCAGGCCGTGCCTACCATCTCGCCATCACCGGCCGCGACGGCGAGCGCGAGATCCTGGTGGGTGCAGTCGGCCTCAGGCTCGACCCGGCGCGAACATCGGGCAATCTCGGCTATTGGGTCGGCCGGCGCTATTGGGGCCATGGTGTCGCCACCGAGGCGGCCGGCCGCCTGGCACGCTGGGCGCTCGCCAATCTTCCGCTCGAGCGGATCACGGCCAGCGCCGCGATCGACAATCCCGCTTCCGCCGCCGTGCTGCTGCGCATCGGGTTCCGCCGCGTCGGCACCGGCTGGGAGCCGTTCCTCTCCTGGGGCTCCGAACAGGAAGTGGCGCTGTTCGAGGCGACGCGGGACGATCTTTTCGGATTGCCCGAGCCTTTGGTCGAGCCCGTAAGCGAGGCTGATATTGCAGCGAGGGGACGCGCTCTGCTCCTCGTCGCGGCCGCAGCGCTGATCGATCGCGACGGGCGGGTGCTTCTCGCCCGCCGGCCGGAGGGCAAGCCGATGGCCGGACTTTGGGAGTTTCCCGGCGGCAAGGTGGGGCCCGGCGAGACGCCGGAGGCGGCGCTGATCCGCGAGCTCAAGGAAGAGCTCGGAATCGACGTCACTGCCGCCTGCCTCGCGCCCTTCACCTTCGCCTCCCACGAATATGAAAAATTTCACCTCCTGATGCCGCTCTTTCTCTGCCGGCGCTGGCAGGGCATCCCGACACCAAGAGAGGGTCAGAGCCTCGCCTGGGTGCGTCCGGAGAAGCTCGCCGACTACCCTGTGCCGCCGGCTGACAAGCCACTCTTACCGCTGCTTCGCGATTTCCTTTGAGGAGCGGGTGATGCCCGAGCCGTCTCCCTCCGAGTCCTCTCCCAATGCCTGCGTCCTGGTGATCGGCAACGAGGTTCTCTCGGGCCGGACCCAGGACGCGAACGTGAAATTCCTGGCCACCCGCCTCGGCGAGCTCGGCATTCCTTTGCGCGAGGTGCGCATCATCCCGGACATTGCCGAGACGATCGTCGGGACGGTGAACGAGGTGCGGGCGCGCTTCACCTACGTCTTCACCACCGGCGGCATCGGCCCGACCCATGACGACATCACGAGCGAGTGCATCGCCGCAGCCTTCGGCGTGCCGTGGGAGCCGCATCCAGAGGCCTGGGCGCTCCTGGAAGCACGCTATCCCCCCGGCGGGTTCAATGCCGCGCGCCAGCGCATGGCGACGATGCCGCGCGGCGCGCGCTTGATCGCCAATCCGGTCTCGGTCGCGCCGGGGTTCCAGATCGGCAATGTCTATGTCATGGCCGGCGTGCCGCAGGTGATGCGGGCAATGTTCGAGACGCTGGCGCCGCAGCTTGCCGGCGGGCCGCCAGTGATCTCACGCGCGGTGCATGTCGCCGGCGTGCCGGAGGGAACGCTCGCCGAAGGACTCGGAGCAATCCAGGCAAAGCGCCCTGCGGTCGAGATCGGGAGCTATCCGTTCTATCGCCCGGCCGGTAATGGCGTGGCGGTGGTTGCCAAGGGCACCGACGAAACGGCTGCGGAGGAAGCGATCGCCGAGGTTTCCGAGCTCATGCGGACCCTTGGCGGCGAGCCGGTGGCAGGCGAGCCGCCCCCGTAAGCCCCCATAAAAAAAATTCCTCGCTGCACGCGGTGAATACGTTCCGCCAATGCCTTCAGCCCGGCCTGGAGATCGGCGTCGTAGAGCAGACCATCG
>JASHVY010000516.1 GCA_030044345.1 Acetobacteraceae bacterium
GGTCGTTTCGTTGCGGGTTTCTCAGGCGAGCAATATGCCCTGCCCGAGGCGGTGGGCCTGCTGCGCGAGACACGCCGCCGCACGGCCGCCGGCGCGTGGATTTCGGTTTCCGGTGCTGATCCGCTCAATCTCGCCGGCATTCTCACGCCGGGGCCTCGCCTCGCGGCGCTGACCGGCAACCGTCTGCTGTTCCGCGATGGAGTGCCCCTCGCATCGCTCGCTGGCAGCGAGGTGAGTTATCTCGCGGCACTCGATCCGGCCACGCAATGGGACGCCCGCAAACGCCTGCTGCGCTCGCCCGCATCAGCGCTGCTCGCCGATCTGGCCTGAGTTTTTTTACCGACATCCCGGACGCTTCCTGGGGCGCCGCCTGGCTCACCGAGCCACCCAATCGACGCGAAGATTTTTCATGAGCGCGAGCGCATCCCCCGTTGCCGCGCCGGCGGCTCTATTGTCGAAGATGCACCATATGGAACGGCCCGCCGCTGCGATGTGCGCCAGTTGCTGCGCGAACCGTGCAATCCTCTCCGGGCCACAGAAAGTGTTATGCACTTCGATGAAGTATCAGAGAGAAGGAGGCTTCTTTTTCTGAAGAAAAAGAAGCAAAAAGACTTTTCTCCGTTTTCCGGACCAGAGCGTGATGATTTTTGATCATCACGCTCTGGTTTTGTTTTCTCGATCAATTTCATGGCTTTGGCGGATCGCTCTGCGATCCGTCAGAAGCCATATTGATCTAGGCACCGGCCGGGGACTGCGAATGAAAGGATGAAAGTTCTTTGGTTCTTTCTTTCAAGAAAGAACAACTCTAGAAGCCTCTCTCAGAAACAACGACCTGAGACAATCGCCTGAAATCATCGTCAAGGCCATCGTCAGAGTCCAACGTGGTGATATCGCCCTCTCGCCGGTTGCGGTGGCCGGCTGCCTGCCTCGCGCTCGTGCTGCTGGCCGCCGCTTCGTCAGTCTTGGGGATCGGCATCCGCGCCGGCCATGCCGATGACACGGTGAAGGATCCCTATCTCGGCCAGCAAACGGCCATCGACGACGGTGAGCAGATCTATCGGGAGCATTGCATCATCTGCCATGGCAAGGCGGGCGGACGCGGGCCCGATCTCTTCGCGGTGACGCTGACCGATGAGGAGTTCCTTGAGACCGTCCTCAATGGAAGGCCGGGGACGGTCATGCCCTCCTTCGCCTCCATGCTCTCACACGATGATATCTGGAAGGTGCGCGCCTTCGTGAAGGCGAACCCGAACGGCATCTGAGCCCATCCCCATCTTTCGGTAGGGCTCTTGCAGGAAGAAGACGCCTTCACCCCTTCCTGTTCTGCGCGTCCCAATAGCGCTCCAGATTGGCGATCAGTGCGGGGCTGAAATGGCATTCCGCCTGCTCGCGCGCATAGATCGCGCAATAGCGCCGGAAGAGATCGAGCGGCTCGGCGCCGACCCGCAATGCGCGCCGATTCCCCACCGCGCTCACCGCCCCCGAGTTCGTCAGGCCCGTCACGACCCGCGCGATCGCCGCGTCCATCTCCGCCGCCGGCGCGATCTCGTCGCACAGAAGCCGCCCCTCCGGGCTCGCGCAATCGAGCCGCCGCTCATATTGAATGAGCTGGCGCGCCAGCCGCTCGCCGGTGAAGCGCGGCAGGCGCAGATTGGCGAGTCCCGGAATGATGCCCTCCTTGCGCGCCGGCAGGCTGAGAAAGGCATCATCCGCCGCCAGCACGTAATCCACCGCGAGGAGGGTCTGGCAATGCCCGCCGATGGCAAATCCATCCACCGCGGCGATCCAGGGTTTCTCGATCCCCGCTCCATGCACATCGTCGGGCAGCGCCTCCGGCCGTGCCACGCCGCGCAGGAGCTTATGAACGAAGCCGAGATCGCGCTGAAAATACCAGGCGAACGGAATCCGCCCCTGATAGAGATGCGTCAGGTTGATCCCGCTGCCGAAGAGATGCCGCCCGCGATATTTCGCGTGCTCCACCCGGCCGCCCCGCATCACGGCAATCTCGCTCATGGGATCGAGAATCGCGAGATCGACCGCGATCTCCGTCGCATCGAGCGTCGTCTCGTCCTCCGCATTCAGGAAGCGGGGATTGGAGGTCTCCAGCAGAACGGCCCGGCCCCGTCGCTCCAGCCGCGCCGCGCCGAGATCGGCAACGCCGTGCGCAACGAACGCCTCCAGCCGCTCCACGCTCTCCGTCCGCGGCAGCAGCATGGCATGGCAGAGATGAAGTCCCGCCCGCTCATGGGCGAACATCGCCGAGAGAAAAATCCCCTGGTCGATCTCCAGCCCGTCCTTGTCGCGCTGGAACGTCCCCGCCTCGGCGGCAAGCTGGCTTCGGCTCGGCACCAGGCCCGGAAACGGCTCCGCCGCCAGAAGAACGAGCTCTTCGAGCCGGACGAAGCGGGACAATCCCTCCGTCAGCGCGGCATAGACCGCCGCCGCGTGAACCGCCAGAAAGCGCTCGCGCGATCCTCGTGCCCGCGCCCGGATCACCGCCGCGGCGCGCGCCTCCTTCTCCGTCCGCGCTTGCTTCTTCGGCAGGCGCGCGATCAGTTGCTCGCTCAGCAGCCAGAAATGGCCGTAGCGCTCGCAATCCTCCGCGAAGCCGCCCAGCGCTTGCGGCTCCCGGCCGATCCACGCCGCAATCTCCGACTCTGGCAGTCCCGCCGCCGTGAGCGCCGCTATCCCTCGGCCCGCCTCCGCTTCCCGAATGCTCATCTCCGTCAGCTCTTCGGCCTGAGATCGACCACCCGCCTGGCCTTGCCCTCGGAGCGCTCGATCGTTCCGGGCGCCACCACCCGCACAA
>JASHVY010000517.1 GCA_030044345.1 Acetobacteraceae bacterium
CAACGCTGTCCGCCCGCGTTGCACGCCCCAAGCCAACCGCAACATACCCACCCGCTACAAACCGTTGGAGCAACGCATCGCCGAGACCTGATTCAGCACCCGCAACGAGGCAGAGCCTTCTCGCATCGGACATCTTCCGCTCCCTAAACCGTTGGCGCGGTCGGCGTGGCCGCGAGATGACCGGTCTTGAGCCAAACGGTTGCCCCTGCCGGTCCGGCAACCCCGGCGAAGTCTTCACTGGGCGGAAGTCGCAACCAGGAATGCCTGACAAAATGGTCGTCGCTCTCGTCAAACCCACCTTCAATTACGAAGGCCTCGAGGCCTTTGTGATCGCCAACTTTTACAGAGGTGTTCGGGCTCCAAATTTCCAATCTGACAATCTCATGGCCATTCTCAAAAAGAGGAATGGTGCGGACGCCGTTCCGGCCGGGGCTGATAGGCAAGATGTCCTTTGTGTCGATGTAAACGGCGGTCTGATCCGCAGGATCGAACTGCCAGAGTTTCACAAGGATCACCGCGCCTTGAACGGTCCCGGGCTTATGAAACGTGTGGGGCGGGTTTCGAATATAAGTGCCGACCGGATAGTCGCCATGCTCGTCCTGAAAAACTCCCTCCAGGACCAAGAACTCTTCCCCTCCGCCATGTACGTGAGGCGAAAATTGACTGCCGGGGGCGTAACGGACAATAGTGGTGGCGCGCGCAACCTCGTCCCCGATCCTGTCAAGCATTCGCCGGTCCACGCCGGCTATGGGCGAAGGCGTCCAAGGCATTGTTGCGGCGTGCACTACTGCGCGCCTGGCGAAATCTGCGTTGATGTTCATTGCTGCTCTCCTCGTTGGCGGCCAGAACAGGGAGACTTCGAAGCCTCCCTGCGCCGGATTTGCTCAGCTCAGACGATTGGCGAGAACTTCCGCGATAGGCTGGGCCGAAGCCGGATTCTGCCCGGTGATAAGTGCGCCATCCTCAACGACGTTTGCGTTCCAATTCTTTCCGGACCGGATGAAGTCGCCGCCGTTCCCGATCAGCATCTTCTCCAGTGAGAACAAAAGATGCCGAGAAAGATCGAGTTCATCATCCTCGGCATCGGTGAAGCCGGTAACCTTACGGCCCTTTACCAGAGGTTCGCCATTCGGCTTCTTTGCGTCGCGCAGGATCGCCGGCGCATGGCACACCATCGCCACCGGTGTCTCCTTTTCGAGCATGTCTTGGATCAACTTGATCGCGAGAGAATTGCTGGCGAGATCCCAGAGTTGGCCATAGCCACCAGGAAAGAACGCTCCGTCGAAGTCGTGATAGTTTACTTCGCTCAGCTTCAGTGTATTCGCCAGAGCGCGCTGTGCGATCGGATCGTTCTCGAAGCGCTCGGTGTTCGACGTCGTGAACGCCTTGTCGAAGCTAAACGGATCGATCGGTGCCGCACCGCCTTGCGGAGAAGCAAGCACGACTTCGAAGCCGCGCTCCTTGAAAGTGTAATAAGGGGTTGCGACTTCGTCGAACCAGTTGCCAGTCTTCTTTCCACTCAGGCCCATCAGGTCATGAGAGGTGAGAATCATGAGAACGCGCTTTGCCATCGGCTGAGCTCCTATTTCGTCTACCTATCTATAGGTAGTTTCCACCATATGGGTCAAACCAATAGCGAGTCAAGCTCTATCTATCAGAAGGTAGAATGCAACTTGAAAAGCTCTGCTTGATTTGGAGGAGAACATGAGAGTCGTCCGCAGTGCATCGTCCGATGGGCGCCGTCCGGTGCGAGCCAAACCCATCACCTCTCTACTCGCTGACCCGTCTCAAGCCATTGGCGTGGATCGTGTTCCGAGCTGCGTCGCGCATAAAGAAATAAAGCGGTCAATAAGGGCATCTTCGGCGTCGGGAGGTGAGGCTAGCCGGACATCCACTACGCATTCCTTTCCGCAATCGGCTTAAAAACGACATCCGGGAAATTCACCTGCGACTGACTTTCCGCAGCAAAGGCAACTTCAAACCCGGCTCCAATGAGTCCAAACACCGATTGCTTACTCGTGGAGTGCGTCTGAAACGGAAGTCCAGCGCCAACTATGGATGCATAGAATTCCCTTGTATTGTGGCCGTTCGGACAATCCTGTACCAAGATTATCTCTTTACAGAGAACCTCCCAGCTCGCTGACGGGCGAGTAGATAAAGGGGGGTCGCCCGGCACAGCCACGAACAACTGTTCTCGATACAGGACTCCCGTCGCGATCTTCGGCCATGCGATGTAGCCGATGACGAGCGCTACATCCAAACGGCGTGATTCAATCGCCATTTGGATCTCATGGCCCGACATTTCACAAATCGTGAGCGCAACACGAGGATGCTGATTCCGTCATTCCGCCAGAAGGCTTCTGAGCGGCTCCCCCACTGGCGGAATACGGACGCCGAGCCGAAGCTCACCAAATTTTCCTACACCGTTGCATTGAGCTGCTTTCGGTACCGCATCGAGATCCGTGAGCAATCGCCGTATTTCGATCATCACGACCGCGCCGCCAGACGTTAACCGGACGCCGGCCCGACTGCGTTCCAGGACGGCCAGTCCGAGTTCATCCTCAAGCGCCGCAACCCACCGGCTTAAGGTAAATGAGCTGAGCGCTAGGCACGTCGACGCTTTCGCAAAGCTTCCGGCCTCAACTATCTCCAACAAATACCGGATTCCTATCAACTCCATCACGAATGTTTCCGCTCATTCGCGATGCCCGAGCGGTCAACCCGCTTTGAACCCATTTTTGTCGCCAAACCCATCGTCGCCCGAGCATCCGTCCCAATCCCGCAAAGCAGCGACGCATCCCCGCCTGTGTAACTTGGCTTTTGCCAAAGACCGACGGCTGGGGCGTTCTATCTATCGATTGGTAGTTATAGGAGGCTTGCATGCGAACCGTCAATACACTATCTATCGAATGGTAGATCGCTCAGAGGACCGAAATGAAAGAAGCAATTTTGGATGCCGCCGAAAGCAGAGCGCGCCGGGGCGGATATAATGGTTTCAGCTTTCGCGACCTGGCCAAGGATGTTGGCATCAAGAGCGCTAGTGTTCACTATCATTTCCCGACAAAAGAACAATTGGCGGAGGCCCTAGCGCATCGCTACGTTGATCGAATGGCGGTCTACTTAGGAGATCCCACCAAGCTTCAGCCGCGTGCGGCTGTTAAGCATCTTGCAGATATTTTCATCAAGGCGAATGAAGCTGACGATCAGATGTGTCTTTGTGGAGTTTTTGCAGCGGAGAGTGGCAATCTGCCGCAGCGAGTTCTTCCCGAGGTCGTGGTGTTTTTCGACTTGATTTCGAAATGGCTGAACACAGCACTCCGGCCTGCTGAGAGCGCCCCGAAGGCAGCCGAAATTATCGCTGCCTTTGAGGGAGCGATGCTCATGTCTCGTGTCATGCGGGATCCGGCGATTTTACGCAGCGTCGTGTCGGCAACGCTCAAACGGATCAACGGCTGACACAGCGAAATACGCGCCTCGAAATCCACTTCCACTCAGCCGCGTGGCGCGGCCAGCCGATCCTTAGAGCGCATATCGAAAGTAAGGCATGTCACGCACGATTGAAGCAAGCCACTCGGCGGTAAACCTGAAGCCGGTGGATCGGCTTGAAATTGTTGTGTTAATCGACAACAAAACCGACAGCCTCTCATCTGTGCCTGCTGGTACGACGCTGGAGTGGACGAACCTAGCTAAGGTAGGGATGAAGCAGATCGGCGGTGGTTGCCAATGTTGCGCCAATCACGGTCTTGCCCTCATTGTAACCGCACATCGTGGCAACCAGAAGAAAACCATTCTGTTCGATGCTGGACCTGTCGAATTCACGGTGGAATACAACGGGAAGCGCTTAGGCACGCGATTCAGCGAAATCGATGCCGTTATGCTGTCGCACGGGCATTGGGATCACGCGGGCGGTCTGCCTCGGGCCCTGGACTTGATCAAAGGGAATACTCAACGATCGGACATTCCCTGCTATTTCCGCCCAGGAATGTTTCGTAAGAGAGCGTTGCCGTTGCCCGGTGGTGGGTTACTTCCAATTCGGGACATTCCAACTCCGGAAGACTTAGTTACTCATGGGGGCAATCCGGTCATAACGGACGAGCCGCTCGTGGTCCTTCAAGGTATGTTTTTTGTTAGCGGCGAGATAGTGAGAATTACCAGCTACAAGAAGGGATTTCCAGGCCACATGCGTCGGACCGAGGACGATCTGGACTGGGAGCCGGACCCTCTAATCCTGGACGAACGCTTCCTTGCGGTTCACGTTAACGGCAAAGGGATCGTGGTTTTCTCTGCATATTCCCATGCTGGGATCATCAACGTGCTCCACAGCGCGCGCAAGACCTTCTCAAACATTCCACTTTATGCCGTGGCCGGCGGGTTGTTTGGTCCCGGGATGAGGTGACGCGGGTTTAATTTGAAGATGTCTGGCGCAGTGGTCCAGGCGTGACAGACAGCCTCGAAGGGTGTTTTCCACCTGAGGGCCTTGAGGTGCTTGGCGAAATTGTAGGCTGAGACGAACGTCAGGACGTGTGTCTTGAGGCTGTCGATGTCGGGATAGTGGAAGACCTTGACTGTCGCCTCCTTGATGGTCCGGTTCATCCGTTCAGCCTGACCATTGGTCCAGGGGTGATATGGTTTGATCAGCTTGTGCGTGATCCCGTTCTCGGCGCAGACGCGGTCGAAGATGTGTGGTCCGAGGTATCGCCTGGTTGGCCCGTTTCGGTTCTTGGGCAGGTCGGCGAAGGCCATGCCGTTATCGGTCAGCACCGTGTGGATTGCGTAAGGGAAGGCCTTGACCACGCTGCGCAGGAAGTCGGCCCCGTTCATCTTGCCCATGTCGTCGCGGAACTCGACGTAGGTAAACTTCGAGACGCGGTCGATTGCCAGAAACATGTTGAGCTTGCCCTGAGCGAGGCGAAGTTCGCTGATGTCGATGTGGACGTAGCCGATAGTCGTCTTGGCAAACCTGCCTCGCTTTGACCCCTTGTCGAGGCTCTCGGGCAGGCGGGAAATGCCATGTCGTTCCAGGCATCGTTGAAGCCGTCGAGCATGCGGATGCGTGGCTGCGGGTGACGCATGCCTTGGTTGCGGAACAGCGGCTTCCATTCATCGTGCGGGACCAGCTCGGCATGCACAGGGTGCCCCAAAGCGCTGATTCGGGCGCATAAAGGTCAACGCTACTGTGGTGGACTCCGGGGTCAGGCTGTGCGCTTGGCCGATTTCTGGCGTCGCTGCGTAGACGGCGCGTACGCCAAACGCAGCGCGGCTTCGACGCCACCTTCCAGGATCTGCTCCGCCTCGGCAACGTTGGACACGGCCCGCGCGAGCTGGAGAGTTCCCACCATGAGGGCGAAAATGGCCATCGCGCGGCGACCGCTTGTTGCTGAACCTGCGTCTGGAAGCAGTGCGGCCAGCGCCGAGACGTAGCTTCGCAGCCCCTCCTCGTACGTTTGCCGGGTGGCCAAGGGCTGGCGGGCGATTTCCGGGAGCAATGTCGCCGAAGGGCACCCGCATGCAGGGGCTTCGAGGTGGGCGCGATTTAGGTATCTAAGGATCGCGCCCTCGAGATCCATTCCGGTCCGCTGATCTTCTTCGAGGCGGCGTTGTTGGTCCGCAAGTATGCTTGCCAGCGCTTCGCGAACCAGAGCCTCCTT
The DNA here is from genome assembly GCA_030044345.1 of Acetobacteraceae bacterium. GTDB lineage: Bacteria > Pseudomonadota > Alphaproteobacteria > Acetobacterales > Acetobacteraceae > JAKAWQ01. The sequence goes on from JASHVY010000517.1 coordinate 5,649, forward strand.
GGACGCGAAGTGGGGATAGAACGCCCCATTGGTCAGGCCCGCCTCGCTCATGATCCCGGCAATCCCGGCGGCGGAGACGCCGTCCCGGCGGAAAGACTTCGAGGCCACCTCGAGAATATGCTGCCGGGTCGCCGCCTTATGACCTTTTTCGAAACGCATCTTGCCTCCAATCCATCAATATGCCGGCACCGTCAGCTTGCAGCCGCTTCCAGCAAGGCCTGGAGGTCGCGATCAAGCTGCTGGGCCACGGCATCGACCTCATCATCGCCAAACTGGCCGAAAACGGAGGCTGGTCGATCATATTCGAAGGCGACCACGCCAGCGACGTCCTCGCGCAGCAGCACGCGGATGGGCGCATAGAGTCCCGCCGACAGTTGATGGCGAGTCATCTTGCAGGTGGTGAGCGGATTTCCGATATCGTATTGGACCGATCGGCGCTTCAGCTCAGCAATAGCTAGCAGCGCTCCGTGGTCGCGTTGGCCGAAAATGGTGAGCGGCGGACAGGCCTCCAACTCTCGAAGCGCGCGCGTGCTTTCACCGTATCGCAAATCCCGTCGTCGATACGTGGCGCCAGGGTCGCGAGCTTGGCTCGAACGTCCTCGAAAGGTTTTGTTGAGCTGATGATGACGTGCTCGACCGTAACGGCGCGTGCTGAGCACAGTGCGTCGGTCATCTGTTGATCCTCTAATCGGTTGCCGTTATCCGTAGTGGGCCTCTTCGCCACGCGAAGGGGCCAGAGCGTCAGATCGCAGTCGAACTGGCGCCCAATACGCTCTCGATTCCGCGGGCAAGTTTCAAAAGCGCTTGGTCGCTTCCTAAAGGGGCGTCCAGTTCAAGGCCGATCGGCAGCCCGGCCCGAGACAAGCCGATAGGAAGGCTGATACCTGGCAACCCCACGCTGCTCGCCGACACGGTGTGGTTCGCCAAGGCGAGATAACTGACTTCCTGTCCCGCGATATGGACGGTCGCCTGCTCCTCTATCAAAGGCGCTGTGCAGGGCGTCGTCGGTTGCAGAATGGCCTGAGCCCCCCGATCGACGAACGCCTTGTTGAGGCGGCGCTGGATTTCGGGCCGGCTCACGTCGAGCGCCATCTGATAGACACCTACCGACGTAGCCCCTGCGCCGCCCGGCAGTACAATGTGCCCCCACGCTTGATGAAGTTGGGGCTTGAGGCCCTCGTAAATCGCCTCGAACGTGGTCGGAATATCGTGGCGGCGAAGGAATTCCGAAATTGCGCCCATCGTCTCATGAGCGAAGATGCCCCACGTCGCAGTTTGGATGAGGGCATTGAAATCGTCGCCAAGGTCTACCTCAACGACCTCGGCGCCGGCTTCGTGCAGCCGCTGAACCACCTCGCGGAAGCGGGCCTCGACTTCCGGGTCCACCAGATCCAGGAACTGTCGCGGCGCGAAGGCGAGTCGAGCTCCCTTTAGGTCGGAGCTGCCGTCGCCGAACTCCGCGGCCCGTTCACCGGTGACGGCCTGATCCACCAAAATGCAGTCCTCGACGCTTCGGGTGAATGCGCCCGTCGTGTCGAGTGTATGGGAGATCGGCGCAACGCCGTTGCGCGGCCAACGTCCTGTGGTTGGCTTGAATCCCACGACGCCACAGAACGATGCTGGCACCCGGATCGAGCCGACCGTATCCCCACCCAGGGAGGCCGGTACGATCCCGGCGGCCACGGATGCGGCGGAGCCGCTTGAGGAGCCGCCTGATACGCGATCGCGGGCGCACGGATTCTTCACCTGCCCGTAGCGCTCGTTGTGGCCGGTCAGCCCATAGGACATCTCCACCAGATTGTTCTTACCGAAGACGATGGCGCCCGCGCCCTTGATTGCACGGACGGCGTCCGCGTCTTCCTGTGGGATGAAGTGAGCCAGGCGATCGAGGCCCAAACTCGTGGGCAGCCCTGCCGTCAGATAGCTGTCCTTGACGCCAAGCGGTACGCCCAGAAGGGACGCCGCTGACCCTGCCGAGCGCGCCTTATCTGCGTTCTTGGCGGCGGCGAGCACGGCGTCCTCGTCGATGGTTATGAAGGACTTGATATCGGCCATCGCCCTTGCCTGCTGCAGCAGAGCCGTAGCGTAAGCCTCAGAAGTAATGTCGCCGTTTCGGATCGCCTCAGCGGCCGCCGTAAGCCCGAGCGAAGTGAGACCCGGCTCTTTGTGCGGTGCATTGTGGTTGGCAATGGCAGTAGCAGCTGTGTCGTTCATTGCTTCCTCGCAAAAGCTGTGACCGGGCATGTCGACTGTCCAACGTCGCAGCCACATGCGATTACAATCATATTATCACATCATGATCGTAATTCAATGACCCGCGAGGCACTGGGGTTTGCTTTGAGGATGAGCGCCCTGACATGCGATGGTGAGGCGTTAGCGTCCGCGGCTCGAAATAAGGCGCACGTCGGTCGAACTCGATGGGCACCTGGGCTTCGGGGCCGGTCTGATCCTCGGGCGGGACATTCTGTGATCAAGCCGCACCACGAAGCGCTGAAGCGGTTTGTTGCTCGCGAGCCGTTAAGGCGGAAATCATGAATGTGTTTTCGCCATGCTGGGGCTAGAGAGCGAGCCCTTCGATCCGGGACTTTGACCGGGGCCGTACCGTTCGTGCCAGTCAGCTCCAAATTTGGATTTGATGTATGAATCGTAGTCAAGCTACGACAATTCGTACTTCTCAAAGATTCCGCGAAGAACAGCGCTGCAAGCTTCGGGCAGCCGGTCTCAGAAAAAGACCGTCAGAAGGATCACAATTCCTGACGATCTTTTCTCCGTCGCGTCCTGCGGCTTCTGATCAAACCGTCGGAAGAACCGTCAAACGAGTCGCCGTAGTCCGTCGGCCGCGAATGTCGACTCCTGTCAAGTCAATAACTTCGACAAACAACGGCGCGGAGAGACGATGGAGGGCGAATGATCAATGAGCTATCCCGTAACCTTCTATTTTCCCACGCTATTTCCCTCAGAAACCCTCCGCAGTATCCCACACCCCTCACTCCCACTCGATGGTTCGGGCCAAACATAACATGCTGATTTATATGCGCAAAAATTTTTTCCACTCCGATAACCTCCGTCACTCAAACCGTCAGATGTGCATGGCTTTTGATTTCAAAGGAGAATTCGGGCGTTTGGGAAATTCCTCGCTTTCAGAGACTATCGACACCGACCGGGCAATTTCCTTCGGGTCTGTAGTCTATGCGCGCCATCAGGATGGTCAAAAAACTACCGTCAGCGTCACGGGGGGGAGTTTAAGCAGGAGACTTTGGCGGTGAAACTCCATGTTGCCTTCTCCGACCACCGGCCCCCATGCAGGTTCGTTCCGGCTCGCTATTCCGCTCGAGGCTCAGGATACGTGCGAAAACGCACAAATTTGAAGGCGGACACTCGCCGGCCCATCGAATCCTCTTCAACGTCTCGCATGCTGGTCGCCGCCAGGCAGGTGATTCCTCTCACCTGCAGGCGATGGACCAATTCGATTGTAAGGGTGAACTCGCCCTGCACGAGGACGTGCGACGTTTCCGGCGGGATCTGAGCCATGCACGTCTCCGCGAGAGCCTCAACCGCCTTCTCGTCGGCATCCGGCTGAACCGCGGGGAAAGTGATGTCTTCAATGCGCTCAGCGAGCGAGAGCGCTGCCTCCGTCTGCGCTGCGTCCCAGTTGGCGCTTGGATGATTGCTGAGATTGAGGAAGCAATCGCCGCGCGGC